>JAJXZC010000054.1 GCA_021780275.1 Pseudomonadota bacterium | reverse complement strand
CGAGGCGCGCAAGAAGCAGAAGACCGTCGAGGTCAAGGAAATCAAGATGCGCCCGAACATCGACACGCATGACTATGACGTGAAGATGAAGAGCATGCTTCGCTTCTTCGACGAGGGTGACAAGGTCAAGGTCACGCTTCGCTTCCGTGGCCGCGAAATGGCGCATCAGGAGCTCGGTATGCAGCTTCTCATTCGCGTCAGGGATCAGGTCGAAGAGATTGCCAAGGTCGAGGCGCATCCGCGCCTCGAAGGCCGCCAGATGGTCATGGTGCTGGCGCCGAAGTAAGGCAGCCGCAACCCTGATCGGGACGAGGATGGGCTCGACGCCGCGAGGCGCCGGGCCCTTCTTTTTGCGCTTCCAGCCCGGCTCCTGCCTCAGCCGAGCGTCGCCTTGAGCACGTCCGGCCTGTCGGTGAGGATCCCGTCTATGCCGACATCGGCGAGGCGGCGCATGTCGTCTGCCGCGTCCACCGTCCAGCATGAAACCTCGAGGCCCAGCGATTTCGCGAGCGCTGCCGTTTCCGCCGTTACGTCGCCATACCATGCGAACCAGCCATTGGCCGGCCCGGCGGCGATGGCCTTGAGAAGCCTCTCGGCAAAGCCCGCGCCCTGCTGGGCCCGCCAGTCGAAGCCTGCGAAGAAATCGGCGCCTTCCGCGGAGGCTTTGCGCATCGCCGCATCTTCAGAACCTGCTGCATCCCGCGAGGCCGAAGCGTCGGCGGGGTCGATCTGGAAGAAGGGAGATGTCGTGAAGGCATTGCCGATCTCGGGCGCGATGGCCTTGGCATGGGCGAGCGCGCGCCAGTCGAAAGAGACGAAGGTGGTTTGCTCGGCCATGCCCTTGCCGCGGGCAAGCGCGACAGCGGCTTCCGCCAGCGGCGCGGGCGCCGCCGACTGGGTGAGGTCGAGAAGCGCCGTCTTGAGCTCCACATAGAGCCGGAAGCCGGGCTTCGCACGGCGTTTCACGAGGTCGTAGACATCCTCGAGCTTCGGGATGCGCGCCCCATCGAAGGAGGTCTGTTCCGGATAACGCGCGCCGTAGCGCGAGCCGGGGCGCAGACGCCCCACGTCATAGGTCTGCAACTCGGCGAAGCTGAGTTCCTTGATGAGCGGCGTCGGGCGGTCCAGCCATTTCCCGTCTGTCCCACGCGCGATGGCGGGCTTCAGGCTCTCGTCGTGGTGGACGACGAGAATGCCGTCGCGGCTCAGATGCACGTCGAGTTCGATCCCATCAGCGCCTGCCTCGATGGCGCGCTCGAAGGCTTCCATCGTGTTTTCAGGCCAAAGGCCGGAGCCGCCGCGATGGGCGATCTGAAGCGGTTTTGTCATGGAGCGGGCTCATGATTGGGCAAATGGGGGATGAAGGGGAGCATATCGTCTCCACCAAGCCAAGCGGCGGGATGCGCTTGTTCCCGATTGGCTTTTATAGATCGAATGGAGTGGAACGATTTCGCACTTGCCAAATAATATAGAACATTAGATATATATTCAGAAGATATGTTCATGCGCGGGCTTCCAGGAGTTCCCGCGCGTGGGCGGGCCTTCGGCGATGGGAAAGAGGCAACGGTTATGGCTCTCATGGATTTCTGGAAACACCTGACACGGCGGCGCCGAATTTCCTTCTATGACAGCCAGCACGCCATGCGCGCTGCCATTGCGAGTCTGGGGCCGATCGATTTGACACGACTGAGCGACGAGGAGCTTCGCCGCATCGTCGCCGAGGAACCGAACTCGATGCGCGGGGATGCCGCCCGGCGGCAATTGGCCTGGCGGACCCATGGCCAATCCGGTCCCGACATGCGGGCCGCCAACTGACGGCCCATAGCGAGAAGCGCTCGTAGTGCCTCACGCTTTGCCTATAATCCTCCCAAAAGAACATAACATCGGGAGGATGGAATGAAGTTTGGCGTATTCTACGAATTGCAACTGCCCAAGCCCTGGCAGCCGGGAGACGAAGCCCGGCTTTTTCATGAGGCGCTGGACCAGCTCGTGCTCGCAGACAGGCTCGGCTACGACCATGCGTGGGAAGTTGAGCATCACTTCCTCGACGAATATTCACATTCATCCGCACCCGAAGTATTTCTTGCCGCAGCCGCCGCGCGGACGTCGCGCATCAGGATCGGCCACGGCATTCGTCAGGTGATCCCGAACTACAATCACCCCGCCCGTACAGCGGAGGGTCTTGCGACGCTCGATATCATTTCGAATGGACGCGTCGAATTCGGCATCGGCGAAGGCGCGACGAGACTCGAACTCGGCGGCTTCAATATCCCTGCGCGGGAGAAACGCGCCATGGCGATCGAGGCGGGCGAGCAGATCGCCAACATGATGGCGCTCGATCCCTATCCGGGCTACGAGGGCAAATATTTCTCGATGCCTTGCCGCAACGTGCTGCCGAAGCCGGTGCAGAACCCGCATCCGCCGATGTGGATGGCTTGCACCAATCGCGACACGATCAAGGTCGCGGCCTCCCTCGGCCTCGGCGCGCTGGCCTTTTCCTTCGTCGATCCGAAGGAAGCGGAGATCTGGTCGGAAATCTATTACGGCATCATCAAGTCGGAGCAATGTGTGCCGCTGGGCCATTCGGTGAACGCCAACATCGCCATGGTTTCGAACTTCTCGGTGCATCACGATCGCGCCGAGGCGATCCGGCGCGGCCATGAGGGCTTCGAGTTCTTCGGCTATGCGCTCAACGCGCTCGTTGCGCATGACACGGTGCCGGGCCGTACCGACATGTGGGGCGATTACCTCAAGGCGCGCGGCAACCGCACGCAGGAAGTGATCGACGCCGCAGCCCGCGCCGATGCCATCGCCACCGGTATCGGCACGCCGGACGACATGCGCGCGCATCTCAGGGCCTTCCAGAATGCAGGCGTCGATCAGGTGATCTTCATGCAGCAGGCGGGTCGCAATCGCCATGAGCATATCTGCGAGTCGCTCGAACTCTTCGCCGCCGAAGTGATGCCGGAGTTCAAGGCCGAAGTGGCCGCCCGCGAGGAGCGCAAGGCGCGCGAACTCGCGCCCTATATCGAAGCGGCACTGGCGCGGAAGAACTGGATGAAGCCGTTGGCCGATGACGAGATTCCGGTCGTCAAGGCATCCGTCGCCAAAGCACAGGTGAACCAGACTGCGCCCGCGGAATAGACCGCGCCTCACGGCACCGGGAAATCGGCACACGCGCGTGAAACCTTTCAGCGTCCCGGTTCGTTCTGTCAGGACGGGCCGGTGGGGAATGGAGTGCAGTCATGCGCAGATATTTGAAGCTTGCGAGCTGGGCGGCGCTTGCGGGGCTCGGCATGGGACTGGCCGGTTGCGTGGCCTATCCCGTCGGGCCGGACGAATATGCCTACGAATATTATGGGCCCTATTATTATGGCCCCGGCTATTACGCCCCCGGCTATGTGAGCGGCTCGTTCTATTATTATGACGCTCCGCACCGGTATTGGCGTCCGCGGCCTTATTATCGCGGTCCGTGGCATGGCGAGCCGCATAATTTCGGCGACGGCCACAGACCCCGGCCGGACTGGCACCATGATGGCGGCGGTAGGCCTCATGGCGGGCCCGGCCCAATGGACCACGGACCCGGCTCCGGAATGCATTCCGGTCCCAGGACGGGCCCCGGACCCGGAAGCGCACCACCGATGCGTCGCCCGCGCCCGTGACTCCCGGCGGATCTCTATCTAAAGGCCGGCTCGTCGAAGCTTCTGAGCTTGCGCGAATGAAGTTCATCGACGCCGCGCTCGCGAATAAGCCTGATCGCTTCAATGCCGATGGAAAGATGCTGGCTGACGCGCTGCCGGTAGAAGGCATTGGCCATGCCGCGCAGCTTGATCTCGCCATGCATCGGCTTGTCGGAGACGCAGAGCAACGTTCCATAAGGCACGCGCAGGCGGAAGCCGTTGGCCGCGACGGTGGCGCTTTCCATGTCGATCGCCACCGCGCGCGATTGGTTGAAGCGCGTATAGAGTTCCTCGTAACGAAGTTCCCAGTTGCGGTTGTCGGTGGAGACGACGGTGCCGGTTCGCATGCGCGTCTTGAGTTCGGGCGGCTCGAGGCCCGTCACGCGCTCCACCGCCTCCTGCAGCGCCACCTGCACTTCGGCGATGGGCGGCACCGGCACGAAGGGCGGAAGATCCTGATCGAGCACCTTGTCGTCGCGGACATAGGCATGGGCGAGCACATAGTCGCCGAGCTGCTGTGAACGCCTCAGGCCCCCGCAATGGCCGATCATCAGCCAGCAATGGGGACGCAGCACCGCGAGGTGATCGGTGATGGTCTTCGCATTGGCGGGCCCGACGCCGATATTCACCAGCGTGATGCCGAGCCTGTCCTCGCGCACGAGGTGATAGGCGGGCATTTGCGGCAGGGCGCGTTGGGCGAGCGCTTCGCCTTCCGGCGCCTGCCCAAGTTCCTGCACGATATCGCCCGGCTCGACGAAGCGGATGTAGTTTTCATCGCCGCCGCCATCCGCGACCAGGCGGCGTCCGAGCGCGGAGAACTCGTCCACATAGCGCTGGTAATTGGTGAAGAGGACGAAGCGCTGGAAATGCTCCGCTGCCGTGCCCGTGTAGTGGTGGAGGCGCTGCACGGCGAGGTCGACGCGCTCGGCGGAGAAGAGCGACAGCGGCCGCGGCGTACCCTCCGCCGGCCGGTGCGTGCCGTTTGCCACCGCATCGTCCACATGGGCGAGATCGGGCAGCGCGAAGACAGCGCCGAGCGCGCGGACGTCTTCCGGCCCGATGTCGGTCGTCGCTTCCTCGACCACGAAGGGGAGCGGGATCGGCCTGAGCGATATGCCGACGCTCACCGGCACCTTGTGATAGTCGATGAGGCGCGCGATCTGGGCGCGGTAATAATCGGCGAAAAGGTCGGGCCGGGTCAGGGTCGTCCCGAAGCTGCCCGGATAGGCCAGCGTGCCCCAGGAGGGGCGGCTGTCGTAAACGAGGTTTTCTGGCGCGACCGTCAGCCCGAGATAGGGGTAGCAGGCCTCCCGCGTGGACTGTCCGCTGCGCTCGCCCTTGGCGAAGGCGGTGAAGCGGCCGCGCACCTCGGCGGCGGATCGCTCATAGATTTCCCGGATGCGGGCGAGCGCGGCGTCGGCGTCGGTGAAGGTTTCGAGGTCGCGGGCGGGATGGGCAGGGGGCACTGGTATCGTCATGGTTGAAAGATTAGGTCCCGGCGCCGGCCCCGTCGAGCCGTTCGGACCTTGACCTTCGGCCTTTTTCCCTTATAAATCCGCGCCTTCGGGACCGCCCGGCCATGAAGGGCATGCCGTGGCGATCCGAAAAGCCTAGACTGGCTCCGTTTTTCCTTGAGATATCAAGGTCTTCAGCGAACGGAGCCCACCTATTAAGGAGTGCAAAATGCCCAAGTTGAAGACCAAAAGCGGGACCAAGAAGCGCTTCAGGCTCACCGCATCCGGCAAGATCAAACGCGGCCAGACGGCAAAGCGCCACGGCATGATCAAGCGGACGAACAAGCAGATCCGCAACAAGCGGGGCACGACCATCATGGCGGACGTCGATACGGCGCGCGTCTTGAAATTCTTCATGCCCAACGCGTGAACCGGAACAATCTGTAAGGAGCTCGAACCATGTCGCGCGTCAAAAGGGGTGTAACCACCCACGCTCGTCACCGCAAAGTGATCAAGAAGGCGAAGGGCTATTACGGCCGTCGCAAGAATACATTCCGTACGGCGAATCAGGCGGTCGAGAAGGCCGGCCAGTACGCCTATCGCGATCGTCGCACCAGGAAGCGCAATTTCCGCTCGCTCTGGATCCAGCGCATCAACGCCGGTGTCCGCGAGCTGGGCCTGACCTATGGCCGATTTATCGATGGCCTCAGCAAGGCTGGCATCGAAGTCGACCGCAAGGTGCTCTCCGATCTCGCCATCCACGAGCCTGAGGCCTTCAAGGCCCTGGTCGAAAAGGCGCAGGCCGCTCTCGCTTAAGAGCCGCTGCCGCTTTACCTGACCGTTCAGGGCCGGTACACCCGTCGGGACCCCGCGCTGTCATAGCGCGGGCCTTCCCGGGGTGAGGGCGGATCGTCGATCTCTCACTTCTGTTCCCCCTCGCTCCTGCGGTTACATCCCGGCGAATGGCGGAACATCGAAGCTTGAGAAGGTCATGACGGACATTCAATCGGAAGTCGAAAAGCTCGAGGCGGATTTCCTCGCCGCCATCGCTGACGCGGTGGAAGAGCGTGTGCTTGAAGACGTGCGCGTTGCCGCGCTCGGCAAGAAGGGCCGCGTATCCGAGCTGATGAAGGGCCTCGGCTCCATGAGCCCCGAGGAACGCAAGACCATGGGGCCGCTTCTGAACGGTCTCAAGGATCGCCTCGCCGACGCGTTGGCCACGCGCAAGACGGCGCTGGCCGAAGCCGCGCTCGAAACGCGGCTTGCGAGTGAGAAGATCGACGTCACGCTGCCGCTGCGCGAAAGCGCCATCGAGGCGGGCCGCATCCATCCGCTCTCCCAGGTCTGGGATGAAGTCGTTGCGGTCTTCGCCGATATGGGCTTCTCGGTCGAGCAGGGCCCGGACATCGAGAGCGACCATTACAACTTCACTTCGCTCAATTTCCCCGAAGGCCATCCCGCGCGCGAGATGCACGACACCTTTTATTTCGAGCCCCGCGCGGACGGTTCGCGACCGCTGCTGCGCACGCATACAAGCCCGGTGCAGGTCCGCACCATGGAAAAGGGCAAGCCGCCTTTCCGTTTCGTCTGCCCCGGCCGCACCTATCGCTGCGACAGCGACCAGACGCATACGCCGCAGTTTCATCAGATCGAAGGCCTCGTCATCGACGAGACGACGCATCTCGGCCATCTCAAATGGACGCTGGAAGAATTCCTCCGCGCCTTCTTCGAGGTTGAAGGCGTCGAGCTTCGCATGCGCCCGAGCTTCTTCCCCTTCACCGAGCCGTCGATGGAAGTCGATGTGCGCTGCGCGCGTCTCGGCAACGAGATCCGCATCGGCGAGGGCAATGATTGGCTCGAAATTCTCGGCTGCGGCATGGTCCATCCGAATGTGCTGACGGCGGCGGGTATCGATCCAGAACGCTATCAGGGCTTTGCCTTCGGCATGGGCCTCGACCGGCTTGCGATGCTGAAATACGGCATTCCTGATTTGCGCGCCTTCTTTGAGAGCGATCTGCGCTGGCTGCGCCATTATGGTTTCTCGGCGCT
>JAJXZC010000648.1 GCA_021780275.1 Pseudomonadota bacterium | reverse complement strand
CAAGACCTCCGTCGATCCGGAGGGCACCCGCGTCCTCGGCACGCTCAACAATTGCGCGGGCGGTATCACGCCCTGGGGCAGCTATCTGACCGGCGAAGAGAATGTGAACATCTATTTCGCGGGCAAGATCGACGCGCATCCGGAAGCGGCGAATTACGCGCGCATGGGGATTCCCGGAGACAAGATGGGCTGGGCGCGCTTCCACAAGCGCTTCGACATCAACGAGGAACCTAACGAGGCAAATCGCTTCGGCTGGGTGGTCGAGATTGATCCGCTCGACCCCGCTGCCGCGCCGCGCAAACGGACCGCGCTTGGCCGCTTCAAGCATGAGGGCTGCGAGAATGCGCTGACGAAGGATGGCCGCTTGGCCGTCTATATGGGCGACGATCAGCGTTTCGAATATCTCTATAAATTCGTCACCGCCGGAAAGGTTGATCCGCAAGACCGCGCCGTCAATCGCGACCTGCTCGACGAAGGCACGCTTTACGTGGCCCGCTTCGAGGAAGACGGCTCGGGCACATGGAGGCCGCTCGTTCACGACGCGAACGGGCTCAATGCCGCAAACGGGTTTTCCTCGCAAGCCGACGTTCTGATCGAGGCGCGCCGCGCGGCGGATATTCTCGGCGCGACGCCGCTCGACCGCCCCGAAGACGTGCAGCCCAACCCGCAGACGGGCAAGGTCTATATCTCGCTCACCAACAATTCCAAGCGCACGGCGGACAAGATCGACGCCGTCAATCCGCGTGCGGACAACCTCTGGGGACAGATCGTCGAAATTACGCCGAAGAACGGCGACCACGGCGCGGATAGCTTCACCTGGACGCTCCTCGTCACCTGCGGCGACCCGGCAGAACCCGAGGAGAAGGCGAAATGGAACGGCGCGACGACTGCGGACGGCTGGTTCGCCTGCCCCGACAATCTGGCGGTCGACGGCAAGGGACGGCTCTGGGTGGCGACGGATCAGGGCGACGAATGGACGAAGACCTCCGGCGCGGCGGATGGCATGTTTGCGCTCGAAACCGACGGAGCCAGACGCGGCACCTCGCGCCGCTTCTTCCGCGTACCCGTGGGCGCGGAAATGTGCGGTCCCTGCTTCACGCCGGATTCGAAGACGTTTTTCGTGGCCGTGCAGCATCCCGGCGCTGACGGAACGAAAGACTTCAAGGGCTTCGAGCGCGCCTCGACCTTCGACGATCCCGCCACGCGCTGGCCGGATTTCACGCCGGGCATGCCGCCGCGCCCCTCCGTCGTCGCCATTCGCGAGAAGAAGGGCGGCCCCATAGGGGGATAGGTTGCGCAGACCCCGCCAATGCCGCAATCTCGACGAGGGCAAATGGCAGGGGCATGACGGGCATGAGGCTGTTTTTCGACATTCTGATCTTCCTGCTCCTCGCGCCCGTCCTCTTCCTCTTCGCGTTTCAGAACGGCTATCTCGACGCTTACGTGCCGGACGACGCCATTCCGGCAGATCCCTTCATCCGCGCGGAGCTGGCGCAAACGACGAGCGGCTCCGATCTCAGCCGCCGCATCGACAAGGCGCTCGACGCAGGCAGCTTCGATGACGCGACCATGTATGCGGATATCGCGGATTATATGGGCGCAACCATCGAGCCCGGCACCGCCGCCCGCCTCGCTCAGCAAAAGACGCTCGCCAATACCGTCATGCGGAACACGGGCAGCTTCTTCGAGGGCTTCGTGAGCGGCGAAGGCAGTGACACGGCCTCCTTCATGGGCGCGATCACATCGGACCTCACGGTCGTCGGCGATGTGCGCGATATCGGCTCGGAAGGGACCAAACTCGTCAATGGTCAGGATTATTCTCAGTTCGTCCTCGGCCTCTCGGTCGTCGGCCTTGCGGCGACCACGGCGACGGTGGCGACGGGCGGCGGCGCTCTGCCCGCGAAGATCGGCGTGTCACTCATCAAGATTTCGAAGAAGGCCGGAACGCTCACCATTCGCTTCACGCGAGACATGACGCGGATGCTCGGCGAGGCGGTGAATTTCGAGCGGCTCGGACGAACTCTGAAGGAAGTGAACCTTGCCGACAGCGCCGCGACCCGACACGCGATCTCCGACTACGCCAATGGCGTTTCGATGGCCCGCCTCTCCCCCGTGCTCAAGGATGTCGCGACACTGGAGAAAAGCGTCGGCCCGGCAGAGACCGTGCGGCTCATGAAATATGTGGAAAGCAGCGACGATCTCGAGCGCATCACCAAGATGAGCGGCAAGCTCGGCACGAAGACGCGCGGCATCGTGGAACTGACGGGAAAGACCAGCCTGCGCGCGTTCAAGACGGTGGCCAATCTGATCCTCTGGGCCGCAGGCTGGGCCTGGGCGCTCATCGCTGCCGTCGGCGCCGGATTCCTCGGTTCTCTCCGCCGAAGGTTCAGACGCCGCCAGACGGCCTGACCATCAGGCCGCCAAAATCAGGCTCAGAACGAAGATGCCCGAAATGAAGCTCCAGATCATCGCGAGGCACGCCGAGAAAAGCAGCCAGACCGGCGGCCGGTTCTCGAAAACCTGAGCGCGAAACGCATTGCGCAGGATGACGTTCGGACCGGCGAAGATCAGCGTCGCCACGCCCAGCAAATTGCCTATGGTCGTATCCGACCAGACCTGAAAGCTCGGATGCTTGCTGGTCACGATGCGATAGACGCTCCCCGTGATGCCCGCAGCGACGAAGCCCGTTGCCACCGAAAAGAAAAAAGCCAAGCCTTCAGACATGTCCTGAACCCAAACCCCTGCCCTGCGCTCCCGCGGGCGCCCCGCCATTGTCGAACCTTTATCCGCAAGGCCCGTACCAGCCGGGCGACCGAGGCGGGCGGCAATAAAATCTTTGCAAGTCAGGGGTTTAGATGGGGGCCTGCCAGCGCGGGCCGATATTCGTTCCGCTTTGCGCCGCAGCCTTGTTTCAAGGCGAGACAAAGATTGTTCTGCAATGCGCCGCCGTTACTATGGGCGACGCGAGTGGACGGAAGGAGAAAGCCGAGTGGCGCGACAGAAACAATCAGGCGGGGAGCTGGTCCATGAACGCCCTGCCTGGATTCTTCCCGTGCTGGTCGCGCTCGCGGTCCTGATCTTTTCGGGCATCTTTCTCTATTACTACTTTGGGCCGACGCCCGCCGAACTCCTCGGCCGCGACCCGAAAGCCAGCGCTGCCACGCGGCGTATCGAGGCCGTCATTGGCGGTACCCGCTTCCTCATCCCTGAAAATTACACGCGCTACCCCTCGCAGCGTGGCGGCGGCAGGCAGCCCGAAGTCGCCATGCATGCGCTGCTCCCCGACTTCGCGCCCTATTCGCTGGAGCGGCAGGCCGAATTCGCCGACAACACGCCCGACGCGCAGGTCGTTTTCTTCGCGCTGCACGAAGCGGGCGCAATGCTGCCTGCCGAACGCCGGCTGAAGGAGGTCTATACGAAATATCTCGCCTCGACAGTGGCCGAGAAGGAGCGCGCGGGGCTTGATAAATTCGGCTTCAAGCCGAATTCCGGCTACAAGGACCAGGATCTCTTCGTTGGAACCGATAGCGACGGCCGGCTCGTTCTCATCACCTGCCAGCAAAAGACGGCGCTGGTCGAAAGCCCGAACTGCACGCGCAGCCTTCTGCTGACGAGAAACCTCGCCCTCACCTATCGCTACAAGCGCGCGCGTCTGGAGGAGTGGCGCCGGATCGACGAATTGATGATCCGGCTCGTCACCTCATTCGAGGCGCCGGGACTTCCCAACGGCCTCGAAGGCACGATAACGGATTGAGGCCTTAAAGCCTCACTCCGGAAGGTCGATGTCCAGGATGGCCATCTGGAAGGCGTAGGAAACCTCGCCATCTTCCTCGTCCTTGAAGATAACGCCGATGAACTCGTCACCGATGTTCACTTCGCAGGAGTCGTCCTTCTGCGGCCGCTTCGTGACCGTGATCGAAGGAAGACGAAACTTCTCGCGCAGATAGGCTTCGATGCGCTTGATTTCGGTCTTGTCCAAATCCGTCTCCAATCATTGTCATGCGGCGTAAGGCCCGCGTGGCGGAGGTTTTAACCGCTCGCGGGCCCTCGCGCAAACCATCTTCAACGGGTCGTATAGCCCCCATCGACCACGAGTTCAGTGCCGGTGGTGAAGGAGGATTCGTCGGAAGCGAGGAAAAGCACCGTATTGGCGATTTCGTCGGCGATGCCGAGGCGCCCGATCGGGTGCAGCATGGTCAGAAGCGCGATTACCTCATTGCCGCTCGAAGCAAGGCCGGGCATGCCCTTTTCCGCCACGTTGCGGACCATCGGCGTGTCGATATAGCCGGGATGCACGGAATTGACGCGAATGCGATAGCCCGCCTCGGCGCATTCGAGGGCTGCTGCCTTGGACAGAAGGCGCACGCCGCCCTTGGCCGCTACATAATCGGCCGCATTGCTCGATCCGACGAGGCCGAGAATCGACGAGATATTGATAATCGATCCCGACGCGCCCTTGGCGGTCGTCTTCTTGATGGTGCGGATGCCGTGCTTGCAACCGAGGAAGACGCTGTCGAGATCGACGGCAAGGGTGTGACGCCAGTCTTCGAGCGACTTTTCCTCGATGGGGCCGCCTTCAGGCGCTATGCCCGCATTGTTGACGAGGATGTGAAGCCCGCCATAGCGGTCTTCCGCGAGCTTCGTCACGCGCTCCCACTGGCTTTCATCGCAAACATCGTGACGCGCGAAAACAGCCTCGCCGCCTGTGCGCTGGATTTCGGCGACGACTGCCTCGCCCGCGCCCTCATCAAGGTCCGTACAGATGACTTTTGCGCCTTCCCGCGCCAGCGCCTTCGCGCTCGCCGCGCCGATGCCTTTTGCCGCACCCGTCACGATGGCGACCTTGCCTGCTACCCGCCCCATTCAATTCTCCCGTCTGACGATTATGATTTTTACGTATTCTGGCTTGTCCGCCCGCTTCCGCAAAGGAGGAAAGCGGTCCAAAGCCGTGCTATAGAGCATCAAACACCTACACCGGGAAACGTCATGGCCGTCGCCTACCTGCTTCGCTACAAAACCTCCAAGCCCGTGGACATTCTGACCCAGCTCCGCGCCTACAAGGAACGCGAGCTGGATCGTTCGCCGCCTGCGGGGCTTCGCCATGCCCGCATTCTGACCGGCACAGACGGCAAGTCGGTCGCCTTCTACACCGAATGGGACGATGCAGAAGGGCTTGAGGAAATGCGCGACTCCGTTCCCTGGGAAGCCTGTATCGACATCAACGATGTCCATGCCGACTCGCATGAGGAAAGCGTCTTCGAAATCGCCTGAGAGGTTACATGCCGCCGCAAGGACACCCAGCCTCCTACTACGTCGCCACAGCAAAGTGCCTTGACCCGCATCCGGTTCTTCGTGGGCCCGAAGCCGCGGATGTCTGCGTCATCGGCGCAGGCTATACGGGCCTTTCGGCGGCGCTCCATCTCGCCGAACGCGGCTTCTCGGTGATCGTGCTGGAGGCCGAGCGGGTCGGCTGGGGCGCATCGGGCCGCAATGGCGGCCAACTCGGCACGACGCATCGCAAGGATCAGCAAACGCTGGAGACGATGCTCGGCCGCGAATGGGCGCATCGCCTCTGGTCGCTCGCGGTTGACGGCCTCGCGACGGTAAAAAGGCTGATCGCCGACCACGCGATCGATTGCGACCTGAAGCCGGGCATTCTTCATACGGCTTGGAAAGAGCGTGAAGCGCCGGAGCTTCGCGCCGAAGTGGAGCATATGCAGCGCGAATACGGCGTCACCACGCTGCGCTATGTCCCCGCCGATGAAGTCCACGAAATGGTCGGCACGAAGCGCTATTTCGGCGCCATTCTCGACATGGGCGGCGCGCATCTGCATCCGCTGAATTATTGTCTGGGTCTCGCCCGCGCGGCTGCCGCCAAGGGCGTTCGCATCTTCGAGAACTCGCGCGTCACCGACATCGCGAAGACGGACCCCGCCCGCGTGACGACCGCCGAAGGCTCCGTCACGGCTCGCCATGTCGTGCTCGCCTGCAACGCCTATCTCGGCAATCTCGCGCCCCGCATCGCGGGCCACATCATGCCGGTCAACAATTTCATCCTCGCGACGGAGCCTCTTGGCGAAGCAGGCGCGCGCGCGCTCATCCGCGACGATGTCGGCGTGCAGGATACGAAATTCGTCATCGACTATTACCGGCTCTCCGCCGATCACCGCTTGCTCTTCGGCGGCGGCGAGAATTATTCGGGCCGGTTGCCGCGCGACCTCGCGGCCTTCGTCAGAAAGCCGATGCTGCGCGTCTTCCCGCATTTGAAGGATGTTCGCATCGACTATGCGTGGAGCGGCACGCTCGCCATCACCATGCCCCGCATCCCGGATTTCGGGCGGCTCGCGCCGAACATATTTTATGCGCAAGGATATTCAGGCCAGGGCATCAACATCGCGACGCTCGCAGGCAAGCTTCTCGCGGAAGCCGTCGCCGGACAGGCCGAGCGTTTCGACTGGATGGCCGACATCAAGGTGCCGAACTTCCCCGGCGGCACATGGCTGCGCTATCCGGGGCTTCTGGCCGGTGTCTGGTGGTACACGCTGAAGGATCGGCTACCGTAGGCGAGCGCGTTAAACGCCCGCGCCCTTCTCGTCTTCGCCGATGATGTGATCCATCTCGTGGCTCGGCGTGTCGCAGCCCGCGCAGCCGACGATCTTGGCTGGAACGCCGACAGCCGTGCAATGAGCCGGCACGTCATGGAGCACGACGCTGCCCGCGCCGATGCGGCTGTATTCGCCGATTACGATGTTGCCGAGAACCTTGGCGCCGACGCTGATGAGAACGCCGCGGCGCACCTTCGGATGGCGGTCGCCGATTTCCTTGCCGGTGCCGCCAAGCGTCACGCCATGGAGCATCGAGACATCATCGTCGACCACCGCCGTCTCGCCGATGACGATGCCGGTCGCATGGTCGATGAAAACGCCACGCCCGATCTTTGCCGCCGGATGAATATCCACGGCGAAGAGATCGGAAATGCGGTTCTGGA
Source organism: Pseudomonadota bacterium (assembly GCA_021780275.1). Next base: position 200 of record JAJXZC010000648.1, on the reverse strand, counting down.
GATAGAGCGCCATGGCGCGGCGGCCCTGCGTCCAGAGCCAATGCGCGATGCGGTGCGTCTGCAGCGCGTGGTAACCCTTGAAGAAGAGAAGCGGCTGCACATAGGAGTGGCATGCCGGATCGCGCTCGTAATAAGCAACGATATCGGCCCGCGCCGCCTCGCCGATTTCGGGCGACGCCTTCAGAGCATCGTCGAAAATC
>JAJXZC010000592.1 GCA_021780275.1 Pseudomonadota bacterium | reverse complement strand
GTTGACGTCCTCGCCCCCCACGATGATATCGATCGCCGTGTCGATCGCCGCTTCCTTGCTGTCGGCCGGTTTCGCCGCCTTGCCCGATGACGAGAAGAGCCCTGCAACCCAGCGCACTGGATTGATCACATCGAAGATGGACGAAGATGATGGCCGGAGCCCTGGATTGAAATCCGGATCGTCGATCAGGGAAAGCTTCTCGACGACACGGCGCGCGATCGCCCGTGACCGGATGATTTCCACCTCCGTGTCGATCGCAGCAGAGTCCACGCCGAGGCCAGACATGACCTCATCGAGATTGACGACGTTCTTGCGTTGGGCGTCGATCATGACCTGGGTGCTGGCGGTATAGCGCGGCGTCAGCTGGAACACCGCCACCGTCGCCAGCGCTGTAAGCGCGATCACGACGCTCAATATGACGTTCAGGCGCCGCCTGAGCGTGCGGAATAGCCTGACGAGGTCAATCTCGAGAAATGCCTGCCCATCGGGATCATTGATCCCCCCGGGCATGGCTGCCGGCACACCCGGCCGCTGAAGCGGCGCATTCATGAAGTCACCACATCGCGAGGCAACTCCGCCCCGTCATAATCGCGCCGGCGGAGAATGGTCGATCCTCCGCTCACGGCGCCCGCAAAGGCCTCATATAACTCAAGTAGCTCAGAGTTGGCCGCGCAGAGTGAACCCGACCTGGTTCTGCGTATAGTCCGCTCCTGGGACATTCGAGCTGCGATCCACGATGCCATAATTGACGCCGACGGCGAAAAAATTATTAAGGAGATAGGTCGCGCCGAAAAGCGCCGAGGTCACGTCATCCTGCCTCGAGATGTTGCCGAAATCATCATTTTCGTATGAGACATCTCCGCTGAGGATCAAATTCCGCAGCAACTCATGATCGAGACCGATGCCGACCTTCTGGCTCATATAGCCCGACGCGCCGGGATCAATCGATTCCTCGATCGTCGATGCTGCAGACAGCCGCACAGTCGTCAGCGGCGTCACGAACCAGTTCACCTTCGCGCCATAGGCAAGGCCGCTGGTCGCGGAATAATAGGAAGCGTCATAGGTCTGGCGTTGATAGCCGACATAGACCTCGCCCTGCGCAAGCCGCGAGAGCTTGAACTCGGACCCGATGACCGCTTCATAGCCATTCGAGTTGCGATCGACAGGCGCCGACATGTCGTAGGAGCGCTTGTTGAGCTTTCCCTCGGCATAAACATTCGTGTCGGGGGAGAGGTCATAGCCGAGGCGCAGCCCGCCGCCATACTCATTGCGATCGCGAGAGTCCTCGTTGAGCGTCCCGCCACCGATCAGCGCGACATTCTTGTAATCATACTGATCGAAAGTGCCCTTCAGTTGCGCAGTCACGCGATTGAACCGCTGAAAGAGCCCGACCGAGCTGTCGAAGAGATTATATTCGACGGGTTCCGCCGCCGATGTCGGCGAATTGGCGGACCCGCGGTCTTCATGGGCCTGCCTGTAGCTCGCCGAACCGGTGATGTTTGTATCACGCAGCACGTCGAGCCGGCCGTCGGCGCCGAAATTCCAGTCGAGACGATCTTCCGTGGTCTTGCTGGCATACCAATACTGGCTGAGGCCGGCCTTGAGCCCAAGCGCATGACGCGACCAGAGCGACTGCACGCTGATCGAGGGGGAAACGGCGGTAACGAAATCACTCTCCGTGTTCGTATCCGTCGCATAGATATTGTCGTTGTAGGTTTCGCTGACATCGACCTTCGGCAGGATGAGGAAGCTGCCGGCACGGATGCCCACCGCGTCGTAACCCGGACGGGCGCGCTCTCGAACGCTTTGCCCACGTACATCCGTGATCGGCGTCTGGGAAGAAGGCGTCGTATCGTCGGCGAGCGCTGCAACGCTGGACCCCAGCAGCGCGGCGACCGGAACGATCAGATAAAACGGTACATTCTTCATTGACGTCTCCAACGGTCTGAACGCAATCTGAGGAGAAGATCACATCGCGGAAACCCGCGCCCCTCGGGATGTATCGATTAGTTGGGGCTTTGCGTCGCCACCAGAAGCGAAGTCTTCTGCAACAGATTGTCCCCGGTCGGATTCTGCAAGCTGGCGCTTTCTATCTCGGCAGCCTGCTCGCTAAACGCGGTCTTGACTTCGTCGAGGCCGGAAATATCGACCTGCGCGATGATCTTGCCCGCGACCTCCACCATGTCCGGCCTGTCCTTCAGGCTGGCGACTGCAATCGCGAGGCCCTTGCCCGCCGCAGCGCGATTGCCCACGCCGAAATACTTCGCAACCGAAATGACATTCGCTGAAAGCGAATCGGCGCCGGTTCCGCCATCGGCGACAACCTGTCCGATAGCCTTCGCGAGCGCGTCAGGCGTGATGAAGGCGACGCTGTCGATCGCACCGGCAACCGAGGCGAGCACGACCGGGGAGGCGCCGCCGAGCGAGGCCACCACCTTTGCTGCGGTTGTTGCCGGATCGGCGGCATTCGAAATGAGGGATGCGAATGCCGCCTGGAGAGCCACACCGCCATCCACATCGGCCGCATGCGCCGTAATGATCTGCTGCACATCGTCGGAAAGGGCTGCATGGGCCGGCGCCGTGATCGACTGGCTGCCCCCAATGATCGACAGCGTCAGAATAGCCGCTCCAAGCCAACGATTTTTCATTTTCCCCTCACATCCACCGACGCCACCTCATTGCTTGCGCCAGCAATGAAACCACCATTTTTACTAATATCACAGCCGCACCGCCCACAAAAGTTGGCGAACTACGATTAGGCCTCTGCAACCTCAAGTTTTTTGCTACGCAGCATTTTTTTGCCGGCCTGTGCCCCGAAGGCATCAGAACCAATCACGCAGATGTGCCGCAGGAAGACATATTTTTATCAAAGATCTCGGGCTCAGAAAAAGCGTTCCGGCACCCGAACGACGTCGCCGGGCAACACCTTGACCTGCTGAGAGGCCGGGTACTGAGCTTCCGGGTTATTGCCGCGTGTGATGTAGACTGAATCATTATTCGCCCGGTAGGTGTAACCGCCGGCGACGGCGATCGCGTTCAGAATGGTCATATCGCTCGTATAGGGGTACTGACCCGGCTTCTCGACCTCGCCCATGATGTAGAAGGGCCGGTAATTCAGCACCTCCGCGCTCACCTTCGGGTTCGTCAGATAGCCCTGCGAGAGCCGATCGCCGACTTCCTTTTCGAATTGTTCGAGCGTAAGCCCTGCCGCCTGCACCTGACCGATCAGAGGCAGGGACACTTTGCCCGTGCCCGTCACATCGAATTGGCCCGAAAGGTCGTCCTCGCCGTAAACGATGAGACGCAGCTTGTCGCCCGAGCCCAGAACGTAGGCGACCTCGGGCCCCATCGCTCCATTCGTGGCGGCGGGCGTCGACGCTGAAGATGGAGGCCGGCTCGCGCCGGAGGTCGCGCAGGCCGCAAGCGCCAACATTCCCGCAGCCATCGCGATTTTCAGAACAGATCGACGAACCAGATGCGCGACTGCAAGTTTCATTTGCCCAACCTCGACTTCGTTTCCGGCCATTTCACAAAAAACAATTTCAGAATACTCACGATGCGTCGCCTACTCGGCAGCCGTTCCCGCGCTGGCCATCATCATGACATCCGCGGTCTGAATGACACGCGCCTCCCGCCCCTCGAGAGCGAGGCACGACAGAACATTGGTCATATAGGCTCCGGTGTCTATCCCGATCCGATTACGGCGGAAGACCGGATTCTCCTTGGGAGTGTGACCATGGACGATCATTTTTCCGAACCACATGTCGGATTGGAGAAACTTGTCGCGAATCCACAACAAATCGTCCTCGACCTGCCGCGAGAGGCTGATGCCGGGCGCCACGCCCGCATGAACGAAAAAGTAATCGCCGATCTCGGCGGAGAGCTGCAGCGTCTCCAGAAAGCGCCGATGCGTTGCCGGCAGAACCCTGTGCAGATGCTCCCGCGCGCGCTCGAAATCATCGGGATTGTCGCTCAGCGTCAGCTCGGTGATGCCATAAGAATGGAGCGTCTCAAGCCCGCCATAATATTTCCAGGTGCGCCCGAAATTCGCGTCACGCAGAAATTCGAGCATTGCAGCTTCATGATTGCCCTTCAGATAGATCATCTCGAAGCCGGCAAGCGGATGCGACGTCAGGCGGTCCAGCACCTGCTTCGACTGCAAACCGCGGTCGACGTAGTCGCCGAGGAAAACAATGATGTTGCGCGCGGGCGGACGCGCATGGGCATCTGCCGCGATCCGCTGGAGCATGTTGACGAGCAGATCGTCCCGACCATGGACATCGCCTATGGCATAGACCCTCAACCCGTCGGGAATTGCCGCCGGCTTGCGCTCGGCAGCTCCCACCGCTTCGCGGACTCGTTTTACGATCCCACCAAACACGTTAAGACCTGGACTTTCGTGTCATCCGAAGAACAATCCGGCGCCGGTCAGCGAGCGCGGCCCTGCACGCCCCGAAGCAACCATCGACGCATTCTATACCGCCCACGCGCAGCGACCAAAGCGCCATGGCCCGCCGGGCGGGGGGCGCCGCTTCATAAGGCAACGCCATTGACCAAAAATCTGTTAAACTGACGCGCATCATACCCGTGGTGGTTCAATCGCCCGTGCACTGCAGTCAACTCCTAAGGCCCTCCCTTGTCATCCGTAAATAAATCCAGCGAGCCCACAACCTCCAGCCATCTGGCTTCGGCGCGACGTACCCTCGAGCTCGAAATGGCCGGCCTCAATGCGCTGGCCGCATCGCTCGACAGCGCCTTTTCCGAAGCGGTCGACCTTCTCTATGCCGTCAAGGGTCGCATCGTGGTGACAGGCATGGGCAAGAGCGGGCATATCGGGCGCAAGATCGCCGCGACGCTCGCCTCCACCGGCGCGCCCGCCCAGTTCGTCCATCCCGGCGAGGCGAGCCACGGCGATCTCGGCATGATCACACGCGACGACGCGATCCTCGCGCTCTCCTGGTCGGGCGAGTCCGCCGAACTCCTCAGCATCATTTCCTATGCCAAGCGTTTCGCCATTCCCCTCGTCGCCATCACGGCAGAGGCGAAAAGCGCTCTCGCCCGGGCAGCGGATATTGCGCTCATCCTGCCCAAGGCCGAGGAGGCCTGCTCCAACACCAATGCGCCAACGACATCGACGACCATGCAGCTTGCGCTTGGCGACGCGCTGGCGGTGGCGCTGATCGACCGGCGCGGCTTCACCGCGAGCGATTTCCGCATCTTCCATCCCGGCGGCAAACTCGGGGCGCAACTCCGCCATGTCGGCGACATCATGCACAAGGGCGCGGAGCTTCCGCTCGCGAAGACAGATACGCCGATGACCGAGGCGCTGATCGAGATGTCGCGCAAGAGCCTCGGCTGCATCGGTATCGTGGATGACGAAGGCAAGCTCGTCGGCCTCGTCACCGATGGCGACTTGCGCCGCCACATGGGCGCCGACCTTCTCGCAAAGCGCGTCGGCGATATCATGAACCGTTCGCCCAGAACGGTGCCGCCCACCATGTTCGTGTCGGAAGCGCTGAACTTCCTCAACGAGCAGAAGATCACGAGCCTTTTCGTGGTCGAGGACGGAAAGCCCGTCGGCGTCGTCCATATCCACGACTTCCTGCGCGCGGGCGTGGCCTGATCCCTCGTCAGATCCTGCTGACCACGAAGCCCGGCGCGAAGCGGATGACGAGCATGATGAAGCGCCACCAGAAGGGCGCATAGATCACGCCTCGCCTGCCCTTGCGCACGGCATTGGCGATTTCCTCGCCGACCGATTTCGCGGAGGCCCATAGCGCGCCTTTCGGGAAGTCGGCCGTCATCGGCGTGTCGACGAAGCCCGGTTTGACGACGAGCACGTTGACGCCCGCGTTGCCAAGCGCCAGCGCCATGCCCTCACCCATCACCGAGAGAAGCGCCTTCGAGGCGCCATAGACATAATTGCTCGGCCGCCCGCGATCGCCGGCCACCGAGGAAATAACGACGAGCGATCCCGAGCCCTGGCGCCCGAGGATTTCTCCGAGGCGGATCATGAGCGCCGCCGGGCTCATCGCATTGACGCGCAATGCGCCGAGCGTCGCATCGACAGAATTCTCGCAAGCCTTCTGGTCGGGAAGAACACCGTGCGCGATAAGCGCGACATCAATGCCGCCAAGTGCATCGCGTCCCTTGTCGCAGAGATCGGCGAGCGCGTTGAGATCGCCGAGGTCCGCGACCTGCGTCGCCACGCTCTTCGCGCCACGCACGGCAAGGTCTGCGGCGATATCGGCCAATGCCGTTTCATTCCGGGCGACCAGAAAGAAGCTCGCGCCATCCTTTGCGAAGTTCCGCGCGGCTTCCTGCGCGATGGCGGAGGTTGCGCCGAAAATCAGAATGCGGCTCATCAGGCTCTCTCCATGACACGCCGCGCGAAGCTCGAACTCATGCGCGGATCGACGAATTTGCGGAATGTTTCAAGATTGGGGTAGCCGCAGGTGAAAGTGGCAGGCGCCATGCGCGCGTCCTTCGCCGGATAGATGCGCCCGCCCGCCTCCACGACGATGGCGTCGAGCCGATCGAGCAGCTTGAACGTCTCGTCGCCGAGAACCGGAAAATCGAGAGCGAGCGTCGTGCCCGGCATCGGAAAGGAAAGCAGGCCCGGCGAAGTCTGATCGCCAAAGACCTTGAGGACGACGAGGAAGGAGCCCTGCCCGCTGCCCGCGATTTCTTCCAGCAGCGCAGCCGACACGTCGCGCTGATCGCGCGGCGGCACGACGATTTGATATTGCAGGAAGCCGCGCGGTCCATAGATGCGGTTCCAGTTCGCGATGGCGTCGAGCGGATAATGAAATCCGTCGATGCCCCATATCTTTTGCGCCACGCGCACTGATTGCCGGTTGTAATAGGCGGCGTTGAATGCCTTGAGCGTCAGGCGATTGACGAGCGAGACCGGTGGCATGACGGGAACGCCAAGCGGCAGCGGCTTGCGCTGCCTGCGTCCCGCCGCTTCCTCGGCGGACAGAAAGTTTGCGCGCAGGAAATGCCCACGCCCCAGGGTTTCGCCTTCGCCGAGGCAGTCGATCCATGACACCACATATTCGTGGCTCGCGGCAGACTCGGCGCTCAGAGCGAAGAACTCGTCGAGACCGCCGAACTTGATCGACTCCCCGCCGAGAAAGGCGGAAGCCACGCGCTTCAATTGCAGCGTTGCCACGGTGACAAGTCCGGTCAGCCC
>JAJXZC010000330.1 GCA_021780275.1 Pseudomonadota bacterium | reverse complement strand
AGGCCGCATGCGCGCATAGCGGACCCCTTGCGGGTTGATCGTTAAGTCCGCGGCCGCGACCAAGGAATTGCGCTTTTGACAGAGCGGGGTGGTTGCGCCCCAAATCGGGAGACGGCCTCGCAGAACTCCTCGAGCTGACATTCTTCGGCGACATTCGCCCGACCCGAGATTGGGCTCGCTTCAGACAGGGCGGCCTCTGCCGCGCCGAGCTCCATGTCGATCCGCTCGAAATGCGAAAAGCTGTCCGTCTACTTGTTCGCTCGAAACGACACGAGCACCGGCACCATGACTAATCGCGGCGCCGGATGCGCATAGCTCGCGGACGCGAGCGACGGGCGCACGGGCAATGGTCATTTGTTTCCATAGGAAAGCAGCGCGAATTTTCGAAACTCCCGCCCGCCATGAGGCAAGCGCAGGAGACACACATGCTCAAAATTATCGACCGAGGAAATATCGACCAGCATCGCGACCTGTTGGATCGGGCCTTTCGCTTTCGTCATGACGTTTTCGTCGACGAGAAGGGCTGGGACGATCTTCGCCGGCCAGATGGATTCGAGCGCGATCAATTCGATGACGAGCACGCCGTCCATCATATCCTGCTGCGCGACGATGAGATCGTCGGCTATCAGCGCCTTCTTCCCACGACACGGCCGCATCTTCTCACCACAGTGCTGAGCGATCTCTGCCGCACGATGCCGCCGCGTGGCCCCCGGGTTGCGGAATGGACACGATTTTGCGTCGCGCCTGGCCACCGCGAGGCGCGGCCGCGATCGAACGGAGTGTTCCTGGAGCTCGCCCAGGGCGTCGTCGAGTGGGGCATGGGCGCCAACGTTGACACGGTCACGGTGGCGATCGACTGGCGCCTGATGGTCATCGCCATGCAACTCCGCTTCTTCGTTCGCCCGCTCGGATTTCCGAAGCGCCTCGGCCGCGATGAAATCGTCGCCCTGCGGATGTCCTTTAATCGCGAAACGCTCGCCACAATTCATGAGGCGCGCGGTTCGAACGACCCAGTGCTCCTGTCCTCGACCGCGCTTTCATCGGCTGCGTGACGCAACGTCGACGAAATGAAAGGAGCATCCGTGGTGATCAACAAGGCCGACACGAAAATGGTGGCGAATGAGATGCGCGCGCGTTACGAACCAACGCGCGCGGTGGTGTTGATGAGCCGATTATTGCAAAAGGCCTTATTCGCCGGGCGCTCGGACGAGGTGATCTTTTGGGCGCTCGTACATGCGCACTTCCGGGGCGGGAATCTTTCTGATCGCACAAATCGGCAGCTTGCGGCGTTCTCGGACTTTATTTTGCCGGACCCGTCGGAGTTCAACTGAGCTGCGACCGGATTGCTTCTGGCTTTGATCGCACGAAGTGGGTCCTGCGAGTTGATCTCTCGCCGAGATCTGGCCGCCATGGATCGCCCCTTGGCCAGGCAGCTATACCACGTCGACCAAGAGACCGCTCGAGACCCTTTGGAGACCTTCGCCGATCACCCCATGAAGGTCCTCAATACGACGGAAAGCGGAAGTCCCTGCGCGCGATCGGCGCGCTCACTTGGTGGCGTGAAAATCGTGTATAGACTTGGCTGGCGGTACTGTGACACGGCTGAGTCCGAATCTTTCGGGCTCGTTTGTCCAGACATTAAGATAATTCATAGTGAGTCCTCGACAAACTCACCTCAACTGCGCCCCAATTGCCTCTCCTTCCCTTGCAGTCAGGCAAAAATCGAAAATGGCCAAATCCTGCGCCATATGCTCCGGCGAGGAGGTTCCTGTCAGGCAAGCCATGCCGCTTTGCGTCAAATAACGAAAAAACACTTGGGCAGGGGTGCGGCCGTATTTTTCCGCTGTTGCTGTCACAGCTGGCGCGGCGAGGATTTGTGGATTGGCGGTCAGGGTCCAGAAACTTTGATAAACAATGTTTTTGTCACAGCAAAAAGCCCGGAGCACCCAGTCATAATGCGTCTTAGCGTGAAAGCGGTTTTGCAGCGCCGCCGGTTTTATCCGGGCGGCGCGCCACAGGCGTTCGAACCTTTCCGGCTCGTAGCAATTGCTGATGCCCAATTGGCGGACAAGGCCCTGGTCGAAAAGGCGCTCCATGGCGCCCCAGGCCTCGAGCGTGTCGCTGTCCTCGGGATAGGGCGAGTGCAGGACGAGGCTGTCGAGGGTGTCCACGCCAAGATTGCGCAGCGAGACCGCAAAAGATTGCTGGACCTGTTGAACTATGCTGGCGCTGGGATCATAGGGGACGTTGTCAGGGTCTTGCCCTCGCAAGGGCGAGAATTTGGTTTGCAGAAAAATGTCCGAACGCAACACCCCTTCGCGGGCGACCACGGCCAGCGCCTCGCCGACGCCGGGCTCGTGATAATGTTTGGGCTGGCAGGCGGTGTCTATGCCGCGAAAGCCTGCGCGCAACGCCTGGGCGACCAGTTCCGCCGTGCGCTCCTTTTTCCACGCCGTGCCGTAAATCAACTGGGGCACGGTGACGCCGGCGGCGGTGAGGATATGGCGCTCATCCGCGACAGCTCTTGTCATATAAAGTCCTCTCAGGCCGGTCCGGCGAAAACCGTAAGCACGCCAGTATAGCCGTAAAGATGATGACGGGCGATTTCGCCGCCAGCGAAAAAGCCGATCAGCGGAATATCGCCCAAAGCCTCGCGCACCATTTTGAATTCGGCGTCACGGGCGCCGAAATGCGGCCCGCCGCGCCCTGAACAGCTGATGTAAAGCGCGCCGCGCATGCCGCCCGCGGCCTCCGCCTGGGCGCGGACCTCACCGACGATGCGAAGCAGGTCCTGTTGCGCGGCGACCGCGTTGCGCTGGCAAAATGCGAGCCTCATGCCGTTCTCCAGTGTCTCCGCGATCGCCAGTACGCCGGACTTACGCCCGACGCCGACGATATGGCGGACTTCCGTATTGGCGCCGAATTGACCGGGCTTTGCCGAGGCGTCCTCGCTGGTCGTCACCAGCCCCACCAGTGTCGCGGCCAAGGCGCTGTTTATCTCCGGGTCGGACAAATCAGGATCGAGACCAAGGTCTTCGAGCACGCAATCCATCGCCCGAGCATCATCGAGGGTCACCAGCAAATTGCCCTCCGCGCGGGTGATGGCGCGTTGCGGCCCGATGGGCAGGCACCCTTGCGTGACCCGCGAGACAATCGTCACCTCCGAGCTGAAGGCGACTCCGGATAGCCCCTCGGACCGCACGTCATCGGCAAGGCAAAGCGGCTGGCTCCGCGACGATGACAAGCCACCGAACAAATAGCCCGACGCAGTTCGCTCGCTCAGCGCCTTCAATTGCGCGGTAACATCGGTGGCGCCAATGGCGTGGACAAGCGCGGCGAAAGGCTCGAAACCAGACCAAGCTTCGAGAGTCTCAAGCGCGGAAAAAACCTTGAACGAATCTGGCGGCAATTCCGCCAACATCAGCGCTATCGCCGGTTCATCGAAATATTCAACCGCGCCGGCGCCCACGCCTACCCCGACGGCGCCGACCCAGTGCAAGCCGGGCATGGCATCGCGCAGCGCGGCCAAAATGCTCCCAGCAGCCTTTGCATAATAATCGCTCAGATAACACCAGCCAAGATTGGGATTTTGCCCCTGTTGCAATTGCCGATCAACCTGTTCCCGGCAGGAGGCAATAGCAATTGTCCAGTCGGCGTGGCCGGCATGGGCAGAGATGAAAGCGCTCATGATCAGGCTCCGGAAAAAGGCTAAGCGTCATTAGCAATCAAGCGTTATGAGCAATGGCCGTGCCAGTTCCGCGCGGCGGCTGCTCGAATTACGGGAACGGGATGCTATAGATCCGGCACGAGGAAGTTTGGATTCATTAGGCCATGATTGTGAGCCTGAAGGTCGTTCATGACGACCTGAATTCGAGACCGAACTGTGCCGTTTCTATAGGACTGCTATTCCCGGCGGGAGGGCAATGACCGCTTCGAACCGATTCCGGAAGATCGTCAGCTGGGCCGGCAATGCCCGGAACTGGCGCCAAGCCGCCACCTGGCGCTGGCGGCGACCGCCCCAGCCGGCCCTGGCCTTGGCTGGCGACCAACAAGTCGCGGCGTGATAGAGATCGCCCATGGCAAAATCAGACGTCGCCTTCCTTCTCGCTCCCGGCGCCGGCGCGCCGAGCACGCACCCACGGATGCAGAGCTTTCGCACGATGCTCGAATCGATCGGGACTGTGGTTCCCTTCGACTATCCCTATGCGATAGAGGGCCGGAAAAGCCCCGACCGCCTCCCCAAGCTCATTGACGCGCATCGGGCCGCCCTCGCCGGATTGCGGGAGAAGCATGCTGGGCCGATCGTGCTCGTGGGCAAGAGCATGGGCGGCCGCGTCGGCTGCCATCTCGCTCTGGTCGAACGGGTTGAGGCCGTCATCTGTCTTGGCTACCCGCTTTGCGGCGCCGGCGACCCGTCAAAGCTGCGGGACGAAGTGCTGGTTTCGCTTACGACGCCCGTCCTGTTCGTTCAGGGCACGAAGGACCGCCTCTGTCCACTCGATCTGCTGGAAGGCGTGCGCCGGCGAATGTTGGCCCCGAACGCCCTTCATGTCGTCGAAGGCGGCGACCATTCGCTGATCGTCTCGAAGACCGAGCTGAAAGCCGGCGGCGTCAGCCAGGAGGAGGTCGACGCCGACGTCGGCGCTGCGATTTCCGAATTCCTGGTCCGATAGGCGCTCTTATCCGAGTCGTTGCGCAAGCACAGCGGATCGAATTCAGCAGGTCAGAGTTGTCGTGTCAGGCTGCTGGGGCGCTAAAGTCATGCTTCTCAAATTCGCGTCGTCGTCTTGTGAAGCCGGGTCGTCACCGAACTGATCGTGCCGCCGCCGATGCTGGCCACCACGCCGTCGAATATCTAGCGAATTCATTGACCGGCGCGCGCTGTTCAGGCCGGATATGCTTCAGGCGGTCACTTGGATCCGCCGATGCTGTGGCTTTTCAAGGCGAAATAGTCGCGCTGGCCGGTCAGCATCAGGGCGAGGGCGTCGATCGCCGCGACGACCGTGGATCCGGAATAGTACAGCGGTCCCGCCGGCTTCATTCTCGTCATCTCGTGAATGACGGCGCCGCGGCATGTTCCGAGCGCCGCAAGTAGCGCCGGGCGGTCGACTAGGGCGTCGGATCGTCGGCTGAGCCTGCTCATGGCCGCTCCACTTCGTCCGCGATCCCGCGCACGACGAACGGCAGCATCTTGCCTCTCACATAGCCGCGCGACACGGCTGCCTCGGAATCTCGCGCCAACTCGGTCAGGTCGTGCAAAAGCGCGCGGATCGCTTGACGAGAATCGCCCCCGAACTCGGCTATGAGAGTGTCGATCTCCTCGTCTGACGGGTCGACAAAAGTTTCGCGCTCGACCGCCACCGGCATGATCCCGCCATCGCTTAAGATGGAACATAAGTAGAACATTTCGGGCACTTGGAGTCAAGGCGGATGGACCTTACTCTCAGCGTCCCGGCTCTTTGGCAAACATGAGGGGAGGATTGATATGCCTTTGGTTCGCATCGATATGCCGACGGGCAAACCGCCGGAAAAGCGTCGGATCATAGCTGACGTCATCTATGACGCGATGATCGCAACGCTCAATGTGCCACAAAACGACCGCTTCCAGATCATTTCTGAGCGTGAGAGCCACGACCTGATCATCGACCCGACCTATCTTGGGATCCAGCGTTCTCCCGAGGCGATCATCATTCAGATCACGCTCAACGAGGGCCGTTCCGTCGAATTGAAGCAGGCCTTCTACAAGGCGGTCGCCAACGGTCTGCGCGAACGGGCGGGAATGCGGGAAGAAGACGTGTTCATCAGTTTGGTTGAGGTGAAAAAGGAAAACTGGTCGTTCGGCAATGGCGTCGCGCAGTACGCGACCTGATCGACCAATTCAGCGGGCCTGTGTCGTCGGCGAGGACATGATCGTCTCAAATTTCGTCAGGAAAACGCAGCTCCCGCCCTTGAAGGTCGGCAAAGAAGACGTCCATCTTCTAGGCGCTGTGACCGGCAATATATGAGCGGCTGGATTCCTGGCTCGCGACGCGCATAATCCGTCGATGTGCAATTTGTACTCGATCACCAAGGCACAGGACGCCATGCGGTCGCTGTTTCGGGTCACTCATGACCTGGCCGGCAATCTGCCGCCGATGCCTGGCGTATTCCCCGACTATCCGGCGCCGATCGTCCGCGTCGCCGACGGCGAGCGGGAATTGACGATGGCCAGGTGGGGCATGCCGTCGCCGCAGTTCGCATTGAAGGGGAAGACCACGGATCCCGGCGTCACCAATGTCCGTAACACGGCGTCTCCCCATTGGCGGCGCTGGCTGGGGCCGGCGAACCGCTGTATCGTGCCGTTCACGTCCTTTTCGGAATACGAGACCACACCCGACAAGAAGAAGGTTCCGGTCTGGTTCGCCCTCGGCGAAAGCCGGCCGCTCGCTTGCTTCGCCGGCATCTGGACAAATTGGACCTCGGTGCGGAAGGCCAAAGAAGGCGAGGTAACGACCGACCTCTATGCTTTCCTGACGACTGACGCCAATGCCGACGTTGCGCCGATCCACCCGAAAGCCATGCCGGTCATCCTCACCACGGAAGAAGAGATCGACGTCTGGCTGCGGGCGCCAGCGGCTGAGGCGATGGCGCTTCAGCGGCCGCTGGCGGACGGTGGGCTCAAAATAGTGGCGAAGGGCTCGCGGCAAGACGAGTAAACAACAAAGCGGACAATGAAAATTCGGCCGTGGCTGTCTTATCATGGGGCAATTCTGCCTCTCGGCCTCACACGTCCGTCGGTCGCACGATGATCGATGCGCTGGCGGCCGTCGGCGGATTGGCGGCTACCCCAGTCGGAGCGCGGAAGTCTCCGGGACCGCTAGGTCCCTGGACGCAGACGGTTGGTTGCTGGCCTGTGAAGCAGGACGCGTCGTAGCCCGCGCCGCGGATCAGGTAGGAGCAGACGCTCACGCCGTTGCCGTCTTTGACGTTCTGCGCGTTGCAATCTCCACCCGCTGCATAATTTGCGAGCTTGCCTTTCGCGCCACAGCCAAATTGGCAGGCCATCAGGATCGCCGATTGGTCGATCGTCGCGCATTGGCCGCCCGAACAAACCTGCTGGCCAACCAGGGAGGTCAGGCCGTTCTTTTGCGCTTGGCCCCAGGAATCCTGTTCGTAATTCGTCCAGGACGCCACTTGAGCGGAAGGGTCGTTGAGGAAGCTCTGCGCGCTGCCATT
>JAJXZC010000001.1 GCA_021780275.1 Pseudomonadota bacterium | reverse complement strand
GCGATGATCCACGATCTCGATATCGGCTCCGGGACGAAGCTCGCCGATGGCGCGGTGCAGGGCGAGGCTCTGCAGGATCGCACCTTCATTGAAACCCGCATGTAAGGTCACGGTCCCAAACCGCATGGGCCTCATACTCCTGTGTCCGCCCGCGATGGCCCATCCGGGCGTCTGCCTCGCGGCATTATAGGCGGGTACTGATGACGCTTGAAATGCGCATTCACCTCAAACAGTGAACAAACTCATCCGCGACGAATTGAGCCACGCCCCACGCAAAACGCAAAGCAGCGCAAATTGGATCAATTCGGTCCTGAGCCATCGACTATGCGTGGCGCTTGGTTTTATCCTCGACCGGCCCACGCAGGACCGAATGGGCGATTGGACGGACAAGGGGGGCAACCTGATGGCTTTCATAGGAAGAAAGTCTTGGTATCGCGGGGCGATCCGTTCAGGAGCGCAGGCGCGGCCATGACGCAGTCGTTGCGAGCAGAGCGATAATGTTGCACAGGCGCGATATAGACGGGTTGAGGGCTTTGGCCGTTCTTCCGGTCGTTTTATTCCATGCGGGTTTTGGCTTCTTTCCCGGCGGGTTTGTCGGCGTCGATATTTTCTTCGTGATTTCAGGCTTTCTGATCACGGGGATCATCAAGTCGGAAATCGATTCCTCTCGCTTTTCCGTCATCAATTTCTATGAGCGCCGGGCGCGCCGTATCCTGCCGGCTTTTTTTGCCGTGTTGCTGGCGACGGAAGTTGCGGGCTGGCTCCTGCTACTGCCGGAGGATTATCAGGGCTTCGCCCAAAGTGCGATTGCCGCGACGCTGTTCGTCTCGAATATCTTTTTCTGGAGTCAGTCCGACAATTATTTCGATCCGCCTGCAGAGACGAAGCCGCTGCTGCATACCTGGTCTCTCTCCGTGGAAGAGCAGTTTTACCTCGTCTTCCCGGTCGTGATCTTCGCTCTCGGCCTTCTCGCTTCGCGACGTCGGAATGGAAACGCGCTGCTGGTCTTTGCCATCGGCGTTTTCACCCTGATCTCATTCGCCCTCGCGGTCTGGTCGACCTATTACAAGCCCGTAGCGGCTTTCTATTGGCTACCAACCCGCGCATGGGAGCTGATGCTCGGCGCCTTGCTCGCGCTCGGCGTCGTCAGGCCCGCAAGCCGCCAATGGGTGGCGGAATGCGCGGCGGCGACCGGCGTTGCGCTCATTCTTTTCGCGGCTCTCTTCTATGGAAAGGCAACGCCCTTTCCGGGCCTCAGCGCGCTGCCGCCGACGCTCGGCGCGGCGCTTGTTCTATATGCGGGCCAGGAAGGGCGCATGACATTGGTCGGACGCCTGCTCGGCATTTGGCCGCTTCATTTTGTCGGACTTATTTCCTATTCGCTCTATCTGTGGCACTGGCCGCTCATCGTCTTTGGAAAATTCTATTTTGGTGAAGATGCCGGCAGCGTCGTCATGGCAGGCATTGTTTTCTTCAGCCTCGTGCTTGCGACGCTGTCCTGGCGCTTTGTCGAGCAGCCGTTCCGCGTGAGGCGCGCGAGCCTTGCGCGAGGCCGCATCTTTGCGCTTTCGGGTGCCGCCATTGCGGTTGCGGTCGCATGTTCCGCAGGCATTGTGGCGATGGCCGGCATCCCCGCGCGGCTCCCCGCGCCGGTGCGGGGCGTTCTGGACAGACATCAATATGAAGAAGCCCGATATGGCGAATGTCATCTCGCCTCCGAACGGCATCTGACGGCGCGTAATCTGTGCCTGAGAGGTGCGGAAGGGCAGAAGGCGAGCTTCGTGCTGATCGGTGACAGCCATGCGGCCGCGTTGGCTGGCGGGATATTCAAGGCGGCAAAGGCGGCTGGACTTGCCGGCTATCAATTGTCGGATTCGGGCTGGCGGCCGACCTTTCCATATATTCGCCTTTCACGGGACTGGCAGGATCGCTGGATGAACGACCAACTCACGGAAATGCTGGAAAATCCGGCGATCTCGCGTGTGCTGATCGTTGTGAACTGGGGTTCCGCAATCGGCCAGCGCTACCTTGCGAACGGAAAAGTCGTTGAAGGAACCAGAGCCGTCCCGGCGGGAATTCTGGCGCTCGTGCAGCGCTACCCGCAAAAGCACTTCATCCTGCTCGAAGATACGCCTGCCGCGCGCAGCTTTGGTGTCCGCAATCTTGCCTATTCCATGTTGTTCCACCGCACCTTCGATCCCAGAATTTCCGCAGACGATTATCGAAGGGAGCGGGACGCGCTGCGCGAGGCACTTCGCCCGGTGAGCCAGCAGCCAAATGTTTCATGGGTGAGCATTTCGGATGCACTGTGTGATGCGCAATATTGCTACGGCCAGCGCAACGGCCGGACGATCTACTACGACCTTGACCATCTGACGACGCAGTTTGCGGAGGAACACGCGAGCACCCTTGGCCGCTTGTTTCAGGATGTAAAAGCGGCCCGGTAGACGAACATGCAGTGGCGGGCTGCAGGGGCTTTGCCGTCGCAAACAGCGAAAGGCGTATGTTAGATTTGAAACGACGCCTGTTTCTTGGAGCTTGTTTCTTGTCGCGGAGATGGCTGTGATTGTCATGATGATCTGTCATTACGATGACAGCAACGCGAGCGGCGGGCTGGAGAAGCAGGCGCGAATGCTGGCGCGGTCGCTGCGCGCGGCAGGTGAGGACGTCGTGGTGCTTGGCAGCACCCGTAAATTCTCGCGCGCCGGGTGGTCGGACGACGAGGGCGTGTCCGTCCGTCTCTTCTGGACCTACACGACCCCCCAGATTTCAGGGCGATATCTGCCGGCGGCGCTTCTCTGGGCGGCGCAGTTGCTTTTCTGGGTATTTCGCAATCGCGCGCGGATCGACCTCATCCATGTCCATCAGCTGCGCATTCATGCCTTCGTCGCGGCCGTTGCGCGAAAGTTCTGGGGCATTCCGAACATATTGAAGTCCGCGACCGGCGGAACGGGGGCGGATATTCGCGCCATCGGCACGCGGAAATATTTCGGCGCTGCCGGGCGGCGCTTCGTCATCGCGCATGGCGATCGCTTCATCGCCACCACGCGCTCGATCGAGGAAGACCTGCTTCGATGGGGCGTACCTGCGGAAAAGATCGCCATCATCCCCAATGGATTGAGGATCGGCCCGGCGGAAGCGGGCGATGCGCCGGAGACGAGGGCGCGCCGCTTTCTCTTTCTCGGCCGACTCGACGAGGACAAGAACGTGGCGGCGCTGGCCGCCGCGGCGGCGGATATGCCGCAAGAGGCGAAGTTCCAACTCGACTTTTATGGCGCGGGCAATCTCGAGGCGGAGGTCGAGGCGATATCGCGCCGCGATCCGGCGGGACGTGTTCGTCTCTGCGGGTGGCATTCCGATCCTGACAATATCCTCGGGCGCTACGGATACCTTCTGCTCCCGTCGAACGCGGAGGGCCTTTCCAACGCCATGCTCGAAGCCATGGTGCGCGGCGTGGTGCCCGTAACCACGCGCGTGAGCGGATGCGTCGATCACATCACGCCGAATGAGAACGGTCTCTTTCTGGAAGGAGTGGACCGCGCCAGCCTTCATGCGGGGCTGTCGGTCCTGACGTCTCTCCCGGCGCAGGAGTGGTCGAAGCTTTCATCCGCGGCGAGCGATTATGCAAGGCGGCATTTCGATATTCTGGCGGTGAGGGATCGCTACCTCGCGCTTTATGCCGAACTGACGGCGCAACCGCTTCATTCGAGACCGGCATGAAAGTCTGCATCTCCACCTATACGTTTCTTCCGGAGATCGGTGGCGTCGCCACGACCGAGTCCATTCTTGCCGCAGGCTTTGTCCGGGCGGGGCACGACGTGACGGTCGTGACCACCGCGCCCGGCCCGGCGACGGGATATGGCTATCGCGTGCTACGCAATCCCGGTCCGTTCGAGCTGACGAGGGCATATGCCGAGGCAGATATTCTCCTTCTCGCGAACCTGTCGCTGAAGCTCTTCTATCCGCTGCTCCTGATGCGCAGGCCGTTCGGCCTGCGGCATCATTCGGAGAGTGCGGCTCATCTCTCTCGCTCATGGTTCTCTGTCGACCTGCTGCGCCGCTGGATCATGTCGCGGGCCGTCAACTTCGCGACGAGCGCCTTCATCGGTCGCAAGATCGGTGTGCCGCATCATGTGGTGCATCCCTTCGCCAATCCCGAGCACATCACGCCGGGCGTTGTGATGCCGGTCGAGACGCGCCGGGACGCGGTGTTCGTCGGTCGCCTTGAGGAAGAAAAGGGCATTCTCTACCTGCTCGACCGCTGGCCTATGGCGCGCGAGATGCTGGATGTCGACGAGTTGCGGATCATCGGCGACGGCGCCCTGCGTTCCGAGGTTGAGACGCGCATCTCGGGCGCGCGCGCGCCGGGCGTGCGCTATCTCGGTCGCCTGAGCCTGGCGGACACGGCAAGGGAGATGGGCCACGCCGCCTATTCCCTAGTTCCATCGCTTTGGGAAGAACCTTTCGGCGCGGTCGCCACGGAATCGCTGGCAGCCGGGGCGCTGGTCATCCTGTCCAACCGTGGCGGCCTGCCGGAGACGGTGGGCGATCTCGGCTTTGTCTTCGCGCCCGACGAGGCGGGGAGTTTCGAGGCGGCGCTGGCAGGCGCGCGCGATTTCAGGCGGGAGCTGCTCTCCTCCGGCGAGGTGCGCGCTGCCTATGCCGACGCGGTGGCCCGGCAGATCGCCAAATTTTCGCCGGAAGTGGCGGTCCGAAAAATAGTGGGCGTTTTTGAACGCAATTCCCGCCGCCCGGAATAGCCGAAGCGCTGGAATGCGGAACATAATTGATACATTTTCTGTAGTATCATCGGGCGAGTAAAGTCCGGCTCGGTCGATCCGTCTACGGGCAAGCGGGGCCTATGTTCAAGATTGTCCACATCATTACCCGCTTCGTTAATGGCGGGGCAGATGAGAACACGCTGCTGACCTGCAATGCGCAGGTGGCGGCGGGCCATGATGTGTCGCTGATCTATGGCGCAGAGAATGCCGACCGTATGCTCGACCAGCTCGACGCGCGTGTGCGCCGGGTTTGCGTTCCGTCGCTTGTTCGCGAGATTGCGCCCGCCAGGGATATCGCCGCGCTTGTCAGTCTGTCGGTTCTCCTGCGCCGGCTGCGGCCCGATGTCGTCCACACGCATACGAGCAAGGCCGGCGTCATCGGACGCATGGCGGCGTTGGCCGCGCCGGGCGCGGCGATCGTGCATGGCGTTCATATTCTGCCGTTTGATGCGCAAAGCGGCGTTCGGCGGCTCGTTTATCTCGGCCTCGAAAGGCTCGTGGCGCCGATCACGCATGCCTTCATCAATGTGAGCGAGGGCATGCGGGATGAATGTCTCGCGCATGGCGTTGGCGAGCCCGCGCGTCATTGGGTAATCGCGAGCGGCATGGATGCGGCGAAATTTCGCGATGCCTCGCCTGCTGCCGATTTTCCGGTGGGCGCCGCTGGAGACGGCAGGCCGGTCCGCATCGGCTATGTCGCCGCGCTCGAACGGCGCAAACGCCACCACGAATTGTTGAAGACGGTCGCCCCGCTTCTGCGCCGGCACAGGAACATGCAACTGCTCCTTGCGGGTGAAGGCCCCGAACGGCCTGCACTCGAAGCCGCCGTGAAAGAGGCGGGCATCGAAACGCAGGTTCATCTTCTGGGCTTCCGCGACGATGTGGAAGCCGTGCTCGCCGCCTGCGACCTTTGCGTCTTTATCTCGGAGCGCGAAGGCCTGCCGCGCTCGCTCGTCCAGTATGCGCTGGCGGGAAAGCCCATTGTCGCAACCCGGCTGCCGGGCATCGAACGCGTCCTCCGTCATGAGGGGAACGGCTATCTCGTAGATGCCGACGCCTTCGATGACTTTGCCTCCTGCCTTGAAGCGCTCGTTCTCGATCCGGCATTGCGGGAGAGGATGGCAGCGCACAGCCGCTCCATCGACCTTTCCGACTGGGACGGCGTGCGCATGACGGAACAGCTGGAGACCGTTTACGAAGCGCTGCTCTCGACGCCGCCACGAGCGGGAGGGCGAGTCGCGTTGCGCAATGGGCGGGGAGGTGCGGCATGACCTATCTTCTGCCGCTCGGGCTTTTGACACTTTTCACGGCCTTGAAGGTCAAGCTCGGCGTTGTGGTGCTGCGGCCTTTCGATGCCGTCGTCGTGCTCATGATTTTTTCGGTTTTCCTCGCGGCGCCGGCGGTCCGGCACAAGCGGCTGGCGGGACTGCTCGCGCTGTTGCCCTTTTTCGTGTGGCACGTGTTTTCGGCGTTTCTGTTCGACGTGGAGAACGGTCTTCGCGAAGGGTTGCAAATTGTCCTGATGATCGGATTTGCGATCACGCTGATGCTGAGCGTCGATCGAATTGACTACAGGACGGCCGGAAAGGTCATGATCGCGGGCCTCATATTCGTCCTCGCCTACGCCATTATCTGGCACATCTCTCAAGGATCGTGGGTCGGCTGGAAGCGGCTCAACAATCCAAAAGCCGTGTTCGGCTATCTGCCGATGGCACTGGGCTGCATCCTGCTCTTCGCGGCGCCGGCGCAGCGGCGTCTCTACTGGCTCGTGTGGATTGGCCTGCTCGTCATCATTATCCTCTCGACCGAACGCAAGGCGCTCATCATCTACGGCATCCTGACGGCGATGTTTCTCGCGCGCGGCCGTGTTCTTGCAGCGGTCCCCTTCGTCGGCGCCGGTGTAATCGGCCTTGTTCTCCTCATCAACCTCTTCGCGACGCAGGATTTCACCCGGCAGCTCCGCACATTGATCAATCCCATCGAGTCGGCGGGATCGGCCGCGATGGTGGCCCGCGGCGTGACGCCGGAATCGTTGAGCAATGCGCAGCGCGCATTCTCTTTCGAGGTTGCGAGCGGCTATTTCAAACAGGCACCCCTGATCGGTATCGGCACGAACGCCTATTCCTACAATGTGCTGCGGCAATATCCCTATCTGCCTCCCTACATGTTGCTCGGCATTCATGGCGAGTTTCTCCGCGTCGCAACGGAGAATGGGCTTATCGGCCTCGTCTTCTACGTCGCGATCTGGCTCTCCAGTCTGATCCGGCTCCGTCGGGGGCTTCGTTATTTCTGGCGGACGGGCCAGATCACAAGAGCTCAGGCGACCATTGCTCCCTTTGTGCTTTTGACGGCACCCTTCATGTATCTCGCTTTTGACGCCTCCGGCACGCCGTATTTCGCTATGCTGGTCGTCGTGGCCTTCATGCCGGAACTGACCTTTGGCACGCTGCGGCAG
>JAJXZC010000141.1 GCA_021780275.1 Pseudomonadota bacterium | reverse complement strand
AGAGCACGATCATGCACGGCGACAATCTCGTCGGCCGTCCAGTCGTGGCGAATGTCTTGGGAAGAGGAAGCGTCCATCGCCATCGGTCTAAAAGAAAACACCGGTCAAGACAAGAATGCAGCCGCCCTGCGCATCGATCAGGCCAAGTCAGCGCGTAGACTGAGAGCGCCGGGATCGCTTTTGGAATCCATGCCGGCGTCCGGGCCGAACACATTTTGGATCGTGAGTTCCAGATTGGTGAGCTTGCGCGACCAGGCCTGCCGCACCGGCGTCGCGAAGATGACATAGCCGGCCGTCGGCATTGCCGGCAGGTCCGGCGCGCTGCCGCGCATCATCACGACGCCGCGCAGATCGCGGTAGGATATATCAGCGATCAACGGTTCGAGCAGCGCCGGAACAGGCTGTTCGATCGATTCGAGAAAGCTCTTCGCGATATCGCGCGCGAAGGGCGATTGCCGCGGATCGTCGATGAATGCCCGCGCGACATGAAGATCGAGGCTTTGCAACGCGCGGCCGGGATCTGTCCGGCACTTGAAGAAGACAAGCCGCCGAAACGCGGCGCCGCTCGGCCGATAGATGGTCTCGCCGGGCTTTTTCGCTTCTCCCGTAGGCACCTTGCCCGGCGCTGCCTTGCCGGCGCCGCCAAGCTGGTCTTCATCGACGAGATTGAACCAACGAAAAAAGCCACTAGCTGTCAGATCAGCTTGCGTCGTACCGAAAAGACCAAAGGGAGCCGTCATCACCGTCTCCTCGCGCCATACGGCTCAGTAGAAGCTTTGTTTGTCATTTCCTAGGCAACAACATTCCGGCCCCGACGATGCTCTCCCTCGCCTTTGCCGCTCTGGCGCAGATTTTCACCGCGCCGTTCCGCCACGTCTTGATCAAGACCCTGGCGCTGACGTTGCTTTTCTTGATCCTCATCTTCGTCGGGGCCGAAACGGCGCTCGGGCATTTTCTCGTCCTGCCCTACCATTGGCTGGCGACGAGCCTCATCGTGCTCGCGGCGATTGCACTGCTTATCGGCTTTGCCTTCGCGATCACCCCGGTTTCGTTTCTGGTTGCGGGCTTCTTTTTCGATGAATTGGCGGCCATCGTCGAAGCGGAGATCGATCCGGCGCATCGCGGCAAGACGCCACCGCTCGGCGCGCAAATCCGCATCGCTGCGGTTTTCGCGGTTCTGGCCCTGGCGCTGAACATCATCGCTCTGCTGCTGTTGCTGATACCCGGCGTCAATGCGGTCATCTTTCTCATCGTCAATGCCTATCTGTTCGGCCGCGGCTATTTCGAGCTTGCGGCGCTGCGCTATCGCGGCGTCGAGGATGTCGGGCGCATCCGCCGCGCCCATGAATGGCAGATTTTCCTGGCCGGGCTTCTCATCGCGGCGCTCGCCGCCGTGCCGGTCGCCAATCTGCTGACGCCGCTCTTCGGCGCGGCCCTGATGGTGCGCGTCCACAATAAGATCGCGGCGCCGGCCAAGGCTTAACCGGCGAGGGCCGCCAGTTTCGCCGCGAGAATGGCCGGATCGCCGGCAATGTGGATTGTTTTCACGCGGCTCGTCGCGCCGGATTCGAGATGCAGGCGGCTCGGCGGCAGCGACAAGGCCTTGGCCAGAAGGCGCAGCAGAGCCTCGTTGGCTGCGCCAGCTTCGGGTACAGCCCGGACCCGCGCTTTCAAGACTGCGCGGCCATCGGCCAGATGTTCCAGTCCTTCGACGGCGTCACGCGACGATTTGGGCGTGAGCCGCACAGCCAAGGCGACGCCATCCTTGCGCGCGGCCCAAGGAACCGCGGCTGCGTCCATGGGCGCTAAAAGACGTTCGGATAGACGTAGCGCTCGATGATGTCTTGCACCAGAAAGATCAGCAAAAGCAGAATGACCGGGGAAATATCGAGACCGCCGAGCGCCGGCAGCACATTGCGGATCGGCTTCAGCAGCGGCTCGGTGACGGCGTTAAGCGCATTCCAGATCGTGCGCACGACGTCGTTGTAGACGTTGATCACATTGAAGGCGATGAGCCAGGACATGATCGCCACGATGATGATGATGTAAGTATAGATTTGCAGGATGAGCAGAAGAACGTCGAGAATTGCGCGCATAGCGGCTCCGGAACCCGGCAAGGGCCTTTCGTTTAGCGGGCAGAAGCCCGGCGGGCAAGCCGCCCGCAGCAGCCCCAAGCCGTCTTTGCATTGACAGTGGCTGCGCCAGGGACGTAAACAGCGCGCTGGCCGGGGCTGTAGCTCAGATGGGAGAGCGCTGCAATCGCACTGCAGAGGTCGTGAGTTCGAATCTCATCAGCTCCACCAATAAAATCAATTATTTAATTGCATCTCCGGCGGCGGTTAAATCGCGCTCCACGGTGCCGAACTGGAGCGCGGATATGGCTTTTCCGCGCCCATGCCTTAACCATTGCGATTCGGCCAGCCCATGGCGGCTCGGTCGGGTCGCCCAGCCCCCTGCCCGAAAACGGGCTTTGGCCCCGGCGCCAAGATTCCGATTATCCGAGCCCTCGGAGACTCATTCAGCGCGCATAAGCAAATCCTGCGCGTTGCAATTCCGGTAAGGTGGCGACTGCCCCCGGCGTCAGAACAACACCCGGAATGAGGTGGTTTGTCAGTTCTGCGGCCAGAGCATCGACGGAAAGCTTGTCCGGATTGACGCCCATCCCGGCGAGTTTGGCCGCCTGCTCCCAGATGGCGTTGTGGCACGACATGAAGACGACGCCGCGCTTTTGCAGTGCTGGAATTGAATTGTTCTTGCCGGAAAAGACGCCGGCGGGATTCTCATAATCGGTCGGATCCGATTTCGCCGCGGGTTTTTCCAGGATCAGCGTATTTCGATCGAAATCTTTTCCGGCAAGTTTCGCGAGCCTGTATTTGTCCCACATCAGTTGATCATAGAGAGCGAGCTGCGCCGTGCCGTGCGTTTCGGAAACGACAAGAAAGTCCGGATGCTTGAACGACCATACCTGCGCATTGAGCGAATTGCGCATGACGTTCAACCATGGTCCGGCGATATCGGTCACGTCCCATGCCTGTTTCGTTGGCGGCCGATAAGCCAACACCTCCGACAAGGCCTCGTGATCCCACTGATCCAGATTGTTCAAAATCATCGGCACCGATTTGAAGTCACGCCGCCGCGGCGCATGTGCAAGACGCGCCGTAAGTTCAGCGAGCGTAGCCGCACCTGCCGAAGGAACAGCTTCCGGTTTGGCCGGCGACGCGTCGGCCCTCCCCACTGTCAATTCGGCGCCGCCCATGGCGGCCGCAAGCGTCGCGGCCAAAGTCTTCACTGCAGCACGCCGCCCCGTAACAAAGTTCATGAACATTCTCCTCGTTGGTCATTCGCCTCAGCGGCGCTATGGCTTTGATGCACGATCGCTTATTTGTCGGCTTCGAGCGCTTTGATGGCCGCGCGGATCGGCGCGAACGGACCATACTTATGCTGCGCGGCGCTGAAGCGGTCCGCATAAGGTCCATAGGCCGCATCGACCGGCTTCTGCGTCAAATTGGGGAAGTCTCGGTCGAGGCCCGACTTGTGCGGGCGCGGCTGAGAATCAACGTAGGCCGCGACATCCCAAGCATCGTCCGGTGACAGCACCGGTTGCTTCCAGGTGGTCCCGTTGGGCATATTGCTGTGAATGAAGTTCGCCGCGCTGATCAGACGAGCCATCCCGGCACCGTCGTTGTAACTGTCTGGCCCCCAGAGCGGCGGAATCAGATAGCCTTTGGTATCGCCCGGCAGCCCTGCGCGTTCGCCCAGGCCATCGGCGCCGTGGCATGCCGCGCACGCCTGAGCGAAAACGACCTTGCCACGCGCCGGATTGGCGGCTCGCGACAACTCGGTCATCCTGCCAGAGCCGCGGCCCGGCGTCGGCGCGCCAACCGGACGGCCCGTGGAAAGGAACTTGAGATAAGAGACGATCGCGGTCATCTCCGGGCTGTTTTGCGGAATAGGTTTGCCGTTCATGCTGCGCGTGAGGCAGCCTTCAATCCGGTCTTCCATCGTTCCGACGTTGCCCGATCGCGCACGATAATTCGGGAAATCGGCATAGACGCCGATTAAGGCCAGCCCGTATTCCTTGGTGCCTGCCTGGAGATGGCAATTCTGGCAATTCAGATTGTTGCCGGCAAAGCGATGCTGCGGGTCGGCGACCTCGGGGCCGATCAACGAAGCGGTCTTTGCAATGAGATCGCGTCCATAGCGCACGGTCCGGCCCCAGTCGCTATCCGGCAATGCGCCGACATCCGGAACTATCCACGCCTTCGCCGACGCGTGTCCAGGCACGGCCGACGGTTCGCCCGCCTGCGCGCCCGGCCGGAAAAATTGCAGAGCGCCAGCGATGCCGGCGACGGTCGCGCCATAGATGATTGCCGTTCTATATTTGGACATTTTCCTCACGGCCTAATGCTTCTGAACATGCGCAGGTCCTTCATCGATCGCCTCAGGCGGAGTTCAGCCCCTGGCGTCGTCGTCCAGCCCAGCTTGGCGAAGCCTGCGGCGCCCTGCTCCCGCTCCGCGTCTTGAGACCGCAGGATTAAACACGCCGCGAACCCGCGACCAATTGATTATTGCGATGACTTTGTTTGGTGAAATTTATTATTGACAAAAGTCGCGGTGCCAACACCAAAGTCAACTGAAGACACTGCGCCCACTGCGCAAAAGCACGTAGGCCGCGACGACGAAGATCGTGATCGCAAAAATGCGCCGGAGCGCTTCTCTGCGCTCACCGAGATGCATCGCGAGTCGCGCGCCGAAATATCCGCCGACAAGCCCACCGCAGATAAATTCCAACGCCAATTTCCAATCGACAAGGCGCGATGCGGCATAGTTGACGGCCGTGGTGAGCCCGAGGGCTCCGACGGCGAGCAGCGAGGAGCCGACGGCATTGATCATGGCCATACCGGTCGCGAATGTTAACGCCGGCACGATCAGAATGCCGCCGCCGATGCCAAAGAAACCGGATACGAGGCCCGTGAAAAACGCAGCGCTGCCGACGCGGAAGTCCGTCGCGACGATCCTCGTCTCGACGTTATTGGCTCCGCCGTGGCCGCCACGCAGCATGGCGATTCCAACCACGACCATGGCGAGGCCGAATAGAAAAAGAAGGCGCTCGCCGTCCAGAGCTTTCCCAAGGGTGGAACCGGCGAGCGCGCCGATGATCCCGACCGCCGCAAAAATCAACGCCGCGCGCCAGCGCACCGTCCGCGCCCGCGCATGCGTCAGAAATCCCAGAAATGCGTTGACCGACACTGCGAAAGCGCTCGTCCCGATGGCGACGTGAGTCTGCGGAACGCCGACGACATAGAGCATCAGCGGCGTGGCAAGAACCGATCCACCGCCGCCGATGAGCCCTAACGAGAAGCCGACGAGGCTGCCCGAGAGAACGCCCGCGAGGGACGATACGAATGCGGCCATCATCGTGGGACGAGCTTATCCGATTTGTCGTTCGAAGAGACGGCGGCAGATTTCAATCGCGGCTCCGCCGACGGTCTTTGGAGACGAGAGGCAAGCCGCAATTGGCATATTGCATCAGCTTCGAACCTATGCTGTACGCGCCTCGACCCGCGCTCATTTTCAATAAATGTCGAGAGACGGGCTACCTAATAACATTCTCATGATGAAGCCAATAGGCCGGCCAACATTTCTTCGCCACGGAAAGAAACGCGGCAGAATGCGATATCAGCAATGAATTCGATGAGTATTACCGCAACTTTGAATTGGTTATTCGCCTGTCGAGACATCAAATATCGCTTCAGCAGACGAGACAGTCTCTGCAATAAGAAAGGATCGGAACTATGACTCATTCTTCTTTGCTGAAGCTCGCATTCGCAGCCGCGGCCTTTTTGCCAGTCGCCATCACGAGCGCCAATGCGGGCCAGCGGCAGTGGTATGCTGAAAGCCCCCAGGTCAACTACAGCGGCTATACCGACCCCGATGGTCGTTACGATAGCCTGAGCGACTTAACCCGGGCGATCAATGGGACGCCTTGCGGTATCGAGTGTACGCAGGAGCATGAAAAGCTCTGGGCCCCGCGGCACCGGTAAGCATAGCTCCCGTGGCGCCGCGAACGCTTAGCGACGAAGCCCCCGTATAAAAACAGGGACTTCGTCTCGGTCATGCCGGCGATCGATCCTTCGCGTCGATCGAGCCGCTTCCCGGTCAATCGCCCGTCTCCGTGTGGACTCGAAGAAAAAACAAGGATTTCATCGATGAAGGCGTCTCTGCGTCGTGTTTTGGTAGGCGGCATCATGAGCCTCGCGATAGCCAGCGCTGCTTTAGCTGCAGACCGGGCGGTGAGCGCGGTATTGCGCCGAAACGATTCGATTTTCCCGCCCTGGCAGAACGGCGCGAATAACGACGCCGTGAAGCGTGGCCTGCAGTTCACGGTCCCCGAAGTCGACGACATGCCGGATTTCCACGGCGATCTGACGGCCCCGAAACTCGTCCTCTACGTCGGTGGGAACTACTTTTTCGCCATGGCCCCTCTGGTGAAGGCGTTCGAGGCGAAGGAGCCGCTCTACAAGGGCAAGATTTTTTGGGAAACCATTCCACCGGGGCTGCTTGTCAAGCAGATCGAGGCCGGCGGCGTCATTACCGTCGGGAACATGACTTTCACTGCCAAAGCGGACGCCTATTTCGCCGGGCTGAAAAAGGTCGAGGCGCTTATCCGTGACGGCACGCTTACTGGCCCGGCGGTGCCTTATGTCACCAATAGCCTCACAATCATGGTGCCGAAGGGAAACCCTGCGCAGGTTCGAACGTTGAGCGATCTCGGCCGCGCGAACATTCGGCTGGCTATGCCCAATCCGGCGTTCGAAGGGATCGCCCGGCAAATCAAATCATCGCTTGGGAAAGCAGGCGGCCCGGCGTTAGTCGACGCAGTCTACGTCGCGAAAGTCTCCGACGGCTCGACGGTCTTGACACATATTCATCATCGCCAGACGCCGATCCTCCTGATGCAGGGCCTCGTTGATGCAGGCGTCACATGGCAATCGGAAGCTCTTTTCCAGGCGCAGATCGGTCATCCGATCGACCAGGTCGACATTCCGGAGAAGGACAACGCACGGGCGATCTATGCGGGGGCGCTTGTAAAGGGCGCACCTCACCCCGATGCCGCAAGGGCATGGCTTGCTTTCATTCGCTCGCCCGAAGCTCTGCAGATCTTCGCGCATTACGGCTTCAAACCATACGTCAGCCAGGCCAATTGAAAGGTCGGCACGCGGAGCGCGCCGACCTGGGGCGCTCAAGAACTTTTGTCCGTTCGAGCGCGTGCATCGGCTTGGGCTGCCCGGTTTGAGCGCCGATAT
>JAJXZC010000468.1 GCA_021780275.1 Pseudomonadota bacterium | reverse complement strand
TGGAGCACACCGAGAAGGGCAAGGCCAGTCAGGATCATGGCCGCCAGAACGTAGCGGCGCTCGTCCCCGATCTGAAAGCTCATTGGCGCTGTCATCTTTGTGCCTTCACTCCGCGCAATTCCCGCGCCCGCTCCGCCCCGCGCGGATCATACAAGCGCCACCCGGTTCGGCCTATCATCAATATGGGTGCGATATGCCGCGAAAACAGGTGGCCCGAGGGGCTGGGGCATTGCCGCCCCGTCATTGCCCGCCACCCCCTGATCGGCTAGAAGAAGCCACATCTTTCTCCGAAATCGAGAGCGACGACGCATGGCTTCCTATCAATATGTCTATGTCATGGACCGCCTGTCCAAGACCTATCCGGGCGGAAAGCAGGTCCTGAAAGACATCCGTCTGTCCTTTCTGCCGGGCGTCAAGATCGGCGTTGTCGGTCTTAACGGTGCCGGTAAATCGACGCTGCTCAGGATCATGGCGGGCGTCGACAAGGATTTCACCGGCGAGGCCTGGGCGGCTGAAAGTGCGCGCGTCGGCTATCTCGCACAGGAGCCGCAGCTCGATCCCGCCAAGGACGTCTTTGGCAACGTCATGGACGGTGTGAAGGAAAAGAAGGCGCTGATCGACCGCTACAACGAGATCGCCGTCAATTATTCCGACGAGACGGCCGACGAGATGTCCAGGCTTCAGGACATCATCGACGCGCAGAACCTCTGGGATCTCGACAGCCAGGTCGAAATGGCCATGGACGCGCTGCGCTGCCCCGAAGGCGATGCGGACGTATCCAAGCTCTCGGGCGGCGAGAAGCGCCGCGTGGCGCTCTGCAAGCTGCTGCTCGAAGGCCCCGATCTTCTGCTGCTCGACGAACCGACCAACCATCTCGACGCAGAGTCGGTTTCCTGGCTTCAGAACTATCTGAAGGAATACAAGGGCACCGTCGTCCTCGTCACCCATGACCGCTACTTCCTCGACAACGTGACGGGCTGGATTCTCGAACTCGATCGCGGTTCGGGCATTCCCTATGAGGGCAATTACTCGTCCTGGCTCGACCAGAAGCAGAAGCGGCTCGAACAGGAGGGCCGGCAGGACGAGGCGACGCAGCGCACGCTCGCCCGAGAACTCGAATGGATCCGGCAGAGCCCCAAGGCGCGTCAGGCGAAGAGCAAGGCGCGTATCCGCGCCTATGATGACCTGCTCGCCGAAGCCGGACGCCAGACGGACGGCAAGGCCCAGATCGTTATTCCGGCGGGGCCACGTCTCGGCGGCGTCGTGGTCGAGGCCGATCACCTCACCAAGGCCTTCGGCGACAGGCTGCTGATCGACGATCTCTCGTTCCAGCTTCCGCCCGGCGGCATTGTCGGCGTCATCGGCCCGAACGGCGCCGGCAAGACGACGCTGTTCCGCATGCTCACCGGGCAGGACAAGCCCGACAGCGGCACGTTGAAGGTCGGCGATACTGTCGTTATGGGCTATGTCGACCAGAGCCGTGACGATCTCGACCCGAACAAGAACGTCTGGGAGGAAATCTCCGGCGGTACCGACATCATCGAACTCGGCAAGATCACAATGCCGAGCCGCGCCTATGTCGGCGCGTTCAACTTCAAGGGCAGCGATCAGCAGAAGAAGGTCGGCGTTCTTTCGGGCGGCGAGCGCAACCGCGTTCACCTCGCCAAGATGCTGAAGTCGGGCGCGAATCTTCTGCTCCTCGACGAACCGACCAACGATCTCGACGTCGACACGTTGCGCGCGCTTGAAGATGCGCTGGTCGCCTTCGCGGGCTGCGCCATCGTCATCAGCCACGATCGCTGGTTCCTCGACCGTATTGCCACGCATATGCTCGCCTTCGAAGGCGACAGCCATGTCGAATGGTTCGAGGGCAACTATCAGGAATATGAGGAAGACAAGAAGCGTCGTCTCGGGCCGCAGGCGGAGATCCCGCACCGGATCAAGTACAAGCGCTTCAGCCGTTGATCCTTTCTGCCTCAAAAACAAAAACGGCGCGGGAATTTCTTCCTGCGCCGTTTTGCTTTGAACCGCTTGGGCGCTTACTGCGCCGTGGTCGCCGCCGTCGTGGGAAGCTTGCCGTTCTCGGCATCGGCGATCTGCTGCTTCAGGTGATCGAGAAGCGCGCCGAAGTCGCCATTGTGATTGTTGATGACGGATGTGAAGGCGGAGCGCTGCTCCTGGGCAAGCCAGACGCCGACGACATTGACGTCGAAGAGCTTGTAGCCGCCATCCTTCTTCAGCAGCCACCACGTGACCTTCACCGGCTCGCGACCATTGGTGAAGTTGATCTGGCTCTGCACCAGCGCCTGAGTGTCGCCCTTGAGCTGCGAACCGGTGATGACGAGCTTTTCGTCATGATAGTCCGACAGGCGGGTCACATAGACCTTCACCACGAAGTTGTCGAAGAGCTTGATGTATTCGTTCTTCTGATCGGGCGAGGGTGTGCGCAGGAACTGGCCGAGGCAGAAGGCGGCGATGCGCTGCATGTCGGCATTGGTATCGAGAAGAGCGGCGAACTGCGCTTCCCGACCGGTGCGGTCGAGGCTCTTGTCGCTGATGATCTTGATGGCCTGCTGGGAAACATTCGACACCCACGCCTCGGCGGCGGGGTCGGCGTTTGCAGCTTGAGCTGGAAGCGATCCGACGACGGACGTAAGAAGAGCGACGCAGAACGCAACCGGTGCGACTGCGGATCGCATGAAGTTAAGGGGGCTCATGGCCTGGTCTCCTGCAGACGAAACGCGAAGCTAAATTGTGGCGTCAACGCCAATACCGAACGGCGGCATCGCTCTTATTTAGCAGGAGCGACAGACTGCGGTTCGTTTGTGTCGAAATTTAGGTTCTCGATGTCGGGAAGCTTCTCGTTCGATACATTGCCGTTGGCAATCTCGTTGGCGCGCGTCTGGCGATAGAGGCTGCGGATCGTGGCGTAGTAGTCGACCGACGTGCGTTCAATCTGATCGAGCGTCTTGAGGTTGCGCGACCGGACGTCGACGCCGTTCACGACGAAGCGCGCGACGGGAACGGTGTACGGACCATTCCAGTAGATATAGGTGAGCGGGTCGAAGAACTGGTCCACCGCATAGCCGGCCAGGTCGCGGGGCGGCTTGGGCCCAAGGATCGGCAGGAAGAGATAGGGGCCTTCCGGCGTGTTCCAGGTCGCGAGCGTCTGGCCGAAGTCTTCGTCATGCTTCGGATAGCCCATGCCGGTCGCCGGATCGAAGAGGCCGAGAACGCCGATGGTGGTGTTGATGCCGAAGCGCGAGGCGGTCGTGCCCGCGCGGTCCCATTCGCCCTGAAGCGAGTCGTTGGCGAGGATGACCGGCGAGTCCAGATTGTCCATGAAGTGGCGAACGCCGTCGCGCGCCGGATCCGGCACGACGCCCTGATACCAGGTCGCCACAGGCTTGAGGATGATGATGTCGAGGAAGCGATTGACCTCGAAGAAGTAGCGGTTCAGCGGCTCGATGGGATCGTTGGTCTCTTCGTAAGCCTTCACCGCTGCCGGGTTCGAAGCATCGGGACGCGTTGCGCAGCCTGCGAGCGCGAAAGCCAACATGATGCATGCCGTCTTGGTGCCTGCGTTCGCCATCCTCGCGAGTACCGTCATCATATCCCCACTTCTTTTTTCGGCACGAGCAGCCCGCTCGCTTGCAACAGCCCTGCATTCACCGGGCTTAAAGCCTCGGCGTCAGGACGCTTGCAGGCTTGGGTTAAATCTCTGTTGCCGCAGCCCGGTTCCAATGTCCGATTAAAATATTAAGCATTCCGCTTAACACCTCATGAACGCCGTCGCCTCAGGTGTGCGGCATAGGCAGACATTCTCATGTGGCACTTTAATTATCACAGTGAATCTTCGTTAACCAGCTAACCCCCCGTTACCACAGAATAGTTGGCTCACCTGTGTTGCCGAAATGATGCGGTGCGAAGCGGCGCGTTTTGGTGTTGAGAACACATAAAGATATGTTTATATAGTCTCGAAATTCATCGGTGGTGACGCGGCATGGAAGAGCTTCTGACAGGTTTGAGAGCGGCGGGAGAGCCAACCCGGCTGCGCCTGCTCGCCATCCTGGCCAAGAGCGAACTCACCGTCACCGAGCTCACCCAGATCCTCCGCCAGAGCCAGCCCAGGGTCAGCCGCCACCTGAAGCTGATGTGCGAGGCGGGCCTGCTGGATCGCTTCCGCGAGGGGAGCTGGGTCTTCTATCGCCGGGCACGCGAGGGGCAGGGCGCACGTCTTGCGGCGCTCCTCACCGGCCTTGTGCCTGCCGGCGATCCGACGGTGGCGCGGGACATGGAGCGGCTGGAAGCTGTCCGCACACTTCGCGCCGAACGAGCCGGAGCCTTCTTCAGCGCCAATGCCGAACAGTGGAACCGGATCCGGTCTCTCCATGTGCCGGAAGCGAAGGTCGAGGAGGCGCTGCTTGAACTTGCCTCGGTCCATCGGACGGGAACACTGGTCGACCTGGGGACCGGCACGGGCCGGATTCTCGAACTCATCGGCGCCGGGGCTGAAACGGGCATCGGCATCGACCTGAGCCCCGAAATGCTCGGGCTGGCGCGCACGCATCTCGAACAGGCGGGCGTCGATCACTGCTCGGTGCGGCAGGGCGATCTCTACGATCTGCCGCTACAGGACGAGACTGCCGATCTGGTGACCCTGCATCAGGTGCTCCATTATCTCGACGATCCGGCGGCGGCCGTCGCGGAGGCCGCCCGCGTGCTCAAGCCCGGCGGGCGTTTGCTGATCGCGGATTTTGCGCCTCATGAACTCGACTTCCTTCGCGAGGAGCAGGCGCATCGCCGCCTCGGATTCACCGAGGAAGAGGTTCGAGGCTGGCTTGCTCAGGCTGGCCTCGAAGTGAAGGAAGTGCGCGACATGCCGCCAGAAGGCGGCGAGGAAGCGAAACTCACGGTCGTGATCTACGCGGCCGATAAACACAAAACTGGCGTGGGCCGCGCGCGCAACGCGACGGGCGGTCAATTGGCGGGGGTAAAGGCATGAGCGGACAGAACACAAAGGCAGAGGCGGCGCGGACCAGCGTTTCCTTCGAATTCTTTCCGCCCCGGACGCCGGAGATGGAAGAGAACCTGTGGCGCGCCATTCGCCGCCTTGAGCCGTTGCGCCCGGAATTCGTGTCCGTGACCTATGGTGCAGGAGGCTCCACACGCGAGCGCACCCATGCGACGGTGAAGCGCATCGTGCAGGAAACGACGCTGACGCCTGCGGCTCACCTCACCTGCGTCGGCGCGAGCCGTGATGAAGTGAACGACGTCATCCGCTCCTATTGGGAGGCGGGCGTGCGCCATATCGTGGCGCTCAGGGGCGATATGCCTGAACTGGGCGCCGCCTACCAGCCTCATCCGCAAGGCTATCAGTCGACGCCGGAGCTCATTGCGGGCATCAAACAGATCGCTGGCTTCGAGGTCAGCGTCAGCGCCTATCCCGAAGGCCACCCGGAATCGCCGTCCTTCGAGGCGGATATCGAGCTTCTCAAGCGCAAGGTCGATGCGGGCGCAACGCGCGCCATCACGCAATTCGCCTTCGACACGGAGCGCCATGCGCGTTTTCTCGAAGCGGTGCGGCACGCAGGCATCGAAGTCCCGATCGTGCCCGGCATCATGCCGACGACCAATTTCAAGGGCACGAAGCGCATGGCCGAACGCTGCGGTGCCAGCATTCCGAAATGGCTCGACGACTATTATATTGGTCTCGACGACGATCTCGAGACGCGCAAGCTCATCGCGGCCTATGTCGCGGCGGAGCAGGTGAACCGCCTGCGCGCCTATGGCTTTGACCGCTTTCATTTTTACACGCTGAACCAGGCCGATCTCACCTTCGCGATCTGTCATGTGATCGGGCTCCGGCCCGAGCGCGTGGCCGCTCCCGTCGCGTGAGAGAAAGGACCGCCGCCATGACCAGAGATGAACGCATCGCCCGCCTGAAACAGGAGATCAACGAGCGCGTGCTCGTGCTCGACGGCGCCATGGGCACCATGATCCAGGGCTACAAGCTGACGGAAGCGGACTTCCGCGGCGAACGCTTCAAGGATCACCCGGTGGACCTCAAGGGCGACAACGAGCTTGTCTCGCTCGTGCGTCCCGACATTCTGCGCGACATCCATCTCGCCTATTACCGGGCGGGCGCGGACTTTGCCGAAACGAATACGTTCAGCGCGACCACCATCGCGCAGGCCGACTACCATCTGGAGTCGGTCGCCTACGAGATGAATGTCGAAAGCGCCCGCATCGCGCGTCAGGCCGCCGACATCGCCGAGAGCGAGACGCCGGGGCGCGTCTGCTATGTCGCGGGCGTGCTCGGGCCGACGAACCGCACCGCCTCGATCTCGCCCAAGGTCAGCGATCCCGGCTTCCGCAACATCAGCTTCGATCAGCTTCGCGACGCCTACAAGGAAGCGACGCGCGGCCTCATTGAAGGCGGTGCCGACACGATCCTTGTCGAAACGATTTTCGACACGCTGAATGCCAAGGCGGCGCTCTTTGCTGTCGATGAGGTTTTCGAGGAAGTTGGCTTCGAACTGCCCGTGATGATCTCGGGCACGATCACCGACATGTCGGGCCGTCTTCTCTCGGGCCAGACGCCGGAAGCCTTCTGGAATTCGGTTTCCCATGTGAAGCCGCTTTCCATCGGCCTCAACTGTGCGCTGGGCGCGAAGGAGATGCGCGCCCATATCGACACGCTTGCCCGCGTGTCCGATGTGCGCGTCAGCGCCCATCCCAATGCCGGTTTGCCGAACGAAATGGGCGAATATGACGAGAGCCCCGAGCACATGTCGCATCTCGTGGGCGAGTTCGCGACCTCGGGTCTCGTCAACATCGTAGGCGGCTGCTGCGGCACGACGCCCGCGCATATCCACGCCATCGCCGAGGCGGTGAAGGGCGTGAAGCCGCGCACGCCGCCTGCCGTCGAGCCGCGCCTGCGCCTCTCCGGTCTCGAAGCCTTCACCGCGCCGTAAGCCTGCTCAGAAAAGAAGTGAAATGACCAACGCCTCTGCCAATTTCATCAATGTCGGCGAACGGACCAACGTCACCGGATCGGCGAAGTTCAAAAAGCTGATCGTCGAGGGCCGCTTCGACGAGGCGCTGGCCGTTGCCCGCCAGCAGGTCGACAATGGCGCCCAGATCATCGACATCAACATGGATGAGGGCATGCTCGACAGCGAGCAGGCCATGGTCACTTTCCTGAACCTCATCGCTGCCGAGCCCGACATTGCTCGCGTGCCGGTCATGATCGACAGCTCGAAATGGTCGATCATCGAGGCCGGTCTCAAATGCGTACAGGGCAAGGCGATCGTCAATTCGATCAGTCTCAAGGAAGGCGAGGACGCTTTCCTCGAACATGCCC
>JAJXZC010000721.1 GCA_021780275.1 Pseudomonadota bacterium | reverse complement strand
CCGATCCCCCATGTCGATCCGCTGATGAGGGTGACGAGTGTATAGCGCCGCGCCCAGAGCCGGGCATTCAGGGCTGCCTCGGGATCGGCGCGGAACCCCGCGCGCACCCGATCGAAGGAAAGCTGTGCGATGACCTGTATGAGCAGCACCGCCGGCGTCGCCCAGAGGGGCGCCGAACGGTAGAAGGCGAGGCCTACTACCAGGACGGTCCCGAAAATCGTGTAGCGGCTCGTCTCGCCGATATCGAAGAGGAGCCGCACCTGTTCGCCAAAGATGCGCGTGGACAGGTCCGCCCGACGCCGTGCCGGTCCCTTCGGTGTGAGACTGGTCGTGTCACCGCTCATTGAATCGCCATCGGCGGCTTGAAACTCGGACATGACGCTGGCTTCGGTTACTCTGTCGACTACTAACGGGTGCCGCTCGATGCTCCGCGTTGACGGGCAGGGCCCCCAAAGCTTAGGGTCCCGGCGCTTTAAAATTCATTAAGCAGTCTCGTTTCAGGTCAGAAAATGCCGTCGAATACACCAGCCATTAACGATGCCGAACTCCTCGAAGCCGCCCGCGTCAGCAAGGCCTGGCCTTTCGAGGAAGCGCGAAAAATCGTGGAAAGGCTGGAAAAAGAGGGTGCGGCCGCCGATCGCGTGGTGCTCTTCGAGACCGGATACGGCCCGAGCGGGCTGCCGCATATCGGCACTTTCGGCGAGGTCGCCCGCACGACCATGGTGCGCCACGCCTTCGAAACGCTGGCGCCGGGCGTGAAAACGCGTCTCCTGTGCTTTTCGGACGACATGGACGGCTTGCGCAAGGTGCCGACCAATGTGCCGAACCAGGAGATGCTGGCGAATTACATCAACATGCCGCTGACCAAGGTGCCGGATCCCTTCGGGACGCATCCGAGCTTCGGCGAGCACAACAATGCCCGGCTGCGCGCCTTCCTCGATTCCTATGGCTTCCAGTATGAGTTCGCCTCGTCGACCGACTATTACAAGTCAGGCCGCTTCGACGCGACGCTGCTGAAGGTGCTCGAGAAGTTCGACGCCATCATGGACATCATGCTGCCGTCGCTGCGCGAGGAACGCGCCTCGACCTATAGCCCCATTCTTCCCGTCAGCCCTCGCACCGGCCATGTGCTTCTCGTGCCGCTCGTCTCTCGCAATGTCGAGAAGGGCACGGTGTCCTACGAGGAACCCGATACGGGCGAGATCGTCGAGGTTCCCGTGACGGGCGGACATTGCAAGCTGCAATGGAAGGCCGACTGGGCCATGCGCTGGGCGGCGCTCAAGGTCGATTACGAAATGGCGGGCAAGGACCTCATCGACAGCGTCAAGCTTGCCTCGCGCATCTGCCGCACACTCGGCGTCAATCCGCCGGAAGGTTTCAACTACGAACTCTTCCTCGATCAGGAAGGAAAGAAGATCTCGAAGTCGAAGGGCAACGGCCTTTCGATCGAGGACTGGCTGCGCTATGCGAGCCCGGAAAGCCTGCAACTTTTCATGTATCAGGCGCCGCGCACCGGCAAGCGGCTCTATTTCGACGTCATCCCCAAGAACGTCGATGAATATCTCTCTTTCCTGACCGCCTATCCGAAGCAGGCCGCGAAGGAACGCCTCGGCAATCCGGCATGGCACATTCATGCTGGAAATCCGCCGACGGAAGAATTGCCGATCAGCTTCTCGCTGCTTCTCAATCTCGCCAGCGCGAGCCATTCCGACGACAAGGACGTGCTCTGGGGCTTCATCCGCCGCTATGCGCCGGACGCGACGCCGGAGCGTTTCCCGCGCCTCGACCACATGGTCGGCTACGCGATCAACTATTTCCATGACTTCGTGAAGCCCTCCAAGGTCTATCGCGCGCCGTCGGAGATCGAGAAGATCGCGCTGACCGATCTTGCGGAAGCGCTGGAAAAGGCCGAGCCGCAGACCAGCGCCGAAGATCTGCAGAACATCGTCTATGAAATCGGCAAGACGCATGGCTTCGAAAACCTGCGCGACTGGTTCAAGGCACTCTACGAAATTCTGCTCGGCGAGGCGCAGGGACCGCGATTCGGGTCCTTCATCGTGCTTTACGGCGTCAAGGAAACGGTAAGCCTCATCCGCCGCGCGCTCGCGGGCGAAGATCTGTCCAAAGGCTGAACCGGTCGCGGCCTTGCGGCGTATACGCGTAAATGTCGGCACGGCAGGCCGCTGCACGGCGGCTTTCCTTGCCACGACCTTCATCTCGAAGGATCATGCGCGTCATGTGTTTTCCGCGTGCCGGCCTCCCGCTGATGGTTCTGCTGCTCGTGGCGTCGCCGGCTTTTGCCGCAGCGCCGCTCGATGCGGCGCGTCAGGCCTTTGCGCAAGGCGATTTCCGGTGCGCCGCGACGCTTGCCCATGAGGCTGGCGCGGCGGAGGGGGAGGCGCTTGCAGCGCGGGCGGAGCTGGCCGAAGGCGATTTCGTCGCGCAGGGCGAGGCGAGCCATGAGGAC
This sequence comes from Pseudomonadota bacterium, assembly GCA_021780275.1. The sequence continues at coordinate 4,934 of JAJXZC010000721.1, read as the reverse complement.
TTTCGGCAGGCAGTGAAAAGCGCTCGCGCCGCCATTCTGCTCGATCCCCGCAATGTGGAAGGCCATCTCTACCTTGCGCTGGCGCTGGGTTTCCTCGGTCGTATCGAGGGAAGCGTTGCCGCCCATTTTGCGGGTTACGCGGAAGAGGCGCGCCAGCATATCGACAAGGCGCTGGAACTTGCACCGACAGACCCATGGGCAAATGCGCTGCTGGGCGGCTGGAACCTCGAAATCGTGAATGATGGCGGCGTATTCGGGGAAACGCTTTATGGCGCGTCCCGCGACAAGGGGATCGCCGCCTACAATTATGCGCTCGCGCTTGCCCCCGGTAATGCGGCGATCGCCTACCAATATGCCCTGCAGCTTGTGGCGATGGGCGGCGCGTGGCCGCGTGCGGAGGCATATCAGGTCTTGAAGACCTCCATGCGGACCGAACCCACGGATGCCTTCCAGCGGTTGGCCTGGCGCAGGGCCGAGCGGATGATGCTTGCGCTGGAGTCGCATGACGACCGCGCGCTTCAGGCCATCATGAAGGACCGGACGTCGCTTCTGACCGGGCCGGCGACCACTGGAAAGTCGCGCTGAGAGCCCTTACTGGCTCGCCCAGACGATACGCGCCATCCACAGCACATCTTCCGGAGAGAGGACGCGCGAGCCGTGGACCGGATTGAACGATTGCAGATCGACGCTCTTCGCGGTGCGTCGCGTAAGTACTCTGGCCATGACTTCGCCTGAGGTGGTCTTTACGACCACGCGGTCCCCGCGACGGATGGATGCGGCGGGCGAGACGATGATGATGTCGCCATCCCGATAGACGGGCGCCATGTCGTCACCCGTGACCTCGAGCGCATAGGCGTTTTCATCGTTCAGGTCGGGAAAGGGCGCCTCGTCCCACTCACTGCCGGCCGGATGGCCTAGATCGTCGAAACAGCCCTCTGCTCCCGCCCGGGAGAGGCAGGTGAACGGCACCGGACGCGGGCGCCCGCTCTTCCTCTGCTCGCCTTCGATGAGGGAGGTCATCTCCTCCAGGCTCGCGCCCGTCGCCCGCATCACGCGCCACAGGCTTTCCGTGCTCGGCCAGCGCGGCCTGCCCTGAGGGGTCACGCGCTTCGACTTGTTGAAAGCGGTCGGGTCGAGCCCCGCAGCCTTGGCCAGGCCGGATGCTGAAAGACCTTTGCGTCGCGCGAGTTCATCTATTCCAGCCCAGAGCCGGCTGTGCGAGGGGACGGCAGGCATTCGGGGTACTGGTTCCTGATCGGGGGACGCAACAGACATAACTTACCCAACTTATGACATGTAAATCCGCGCTGTCCATACATACTAAAATATCGGGTTTTCTTGTTCCGTCAGGGCTCTCTCGATACATTGCGCGCGAAACACGAAGGCTGGCGGACGGGGATATGGGCGCGCGCACCATTTACAAAATAGTGCATGAGGCGGAGTGGCGCGCGGCCGAGGCGTCGGGCCGTTTCGCGGGGTCGCCAGTCGATCTCAAGGACGGTTTCATCCATTTCTCGACCGCCACACAGGCGCCCGAGACGGCAGCGAAGCATTTCGCGGGCGCGAGCGACTTGCTGCTGGTCACGGTCAATGCTGCAACGCTCGACCTCAAATGGGAGGTCTCGCGCGGCGGGGCCCTCTTCCCCCACCTTTATGGCGATCTCCCGCTGAGTGCCGTGCGGAGCGTCGACCCGCTGCCGCTTTGCGCGAGCGGCGAGCATCGCTTCCCGCCGATGGAATAGACCTCATGGACCTCTTTCCCCTGGTGCGCCCTGCGCTCGGCCTCATCGAGCCGGAGCGCGCCCATCGGCTCACCATCCTCGGACTGAAGCTCGGGCTCGCGCCGCGGGACGTTGCACCCAATCCTTCGTCGCTCGGCGTCGATCTCTGGGGCCTTCACTTCCCCAATCCCCTCGGCATCGCTGCGGGCTTCGACAAGAACGGCGAGGTGCCCGACGCCATGCTGAAGCTTGGTCTGGGCTTTGCCGAAGTGGGCACGGTGACGCCGCGCCCGCAGCCCGGCAATCCGCGTCCGCGCATATTCCGGCTGGCCGAAGAGCGCGCCGTCATCAATCGCCTCGGCTTCAACAATGAAGGTCATGCGGCGTTGAAGGGGCGTCTCCTCGCGCGTCGCGCGCGGCCCGGAATTGTCGGTGTGAATATCGGCGCGAACAAGGATGCCGCCGACCGTATCGCCGATTACGAGGCGGGCATCGCGGCCTTCGAGGGGCTGGCGAGCTATTTCACCGTCAATATCTCATCGCCCAACACGCCGGGGCTTCGCTCGCTGCAGAACAAGGCAGAGCTCGAAACCCTCGTCACGCGCGTGATGAAGGCGAGAAAAGGCCGCACGCCCGTTCTTCTCAAGATTGCGCCCGACCTTACCGATGACGAACTTGCCGACATTGCAGAGGTTGCGCGCGAGCAGGGGCTCGACGGTCTCATCGTCTCGAACACCACGATCCGGCGTGAGGGCCTTGTTGCAGGACCGCATGCGAACGAGACCGGTGGCCTTTCTGGCCAGCCCCTTTTCGCGCTGTCCACGGAAGTGCTGCGAACCATGTATCGCCTGACGAACGGCAAGATCCCGATCGTCGGCGTCGGCGGCGTATCGAGTGGTGCGGATGCCTATGCGAAGATTCGCGCGGGCGCATCTCTCGTTCAGCTTTACACTGCACTCACCTATGATGGGCCCATGCTCGTCAGCCGCATCAAGCGCGAGCTTGCGCTGCTACTCGCGGCGGATGGGATCGAGCATTTGCGCGATGCCGTCGGCCTCGACGCTAGATAGGAAAAGCTCATGTCGAAAGTCGTCATCTGGCACAATCCGCGTTGCAGCAAGTCGCGCGCGACCCTTTCGCTGATCGAACAGCACGGGCTCGACCCCGAGATCGTCGAATATCTGAAGACGCCGCCCGGCGCCGACGAGATCAAATCCGTTCTGAAGAAGCTGCGCATGAAGCCCCGCGACCTGATGCGCAAGGGCGAGCAGGTCTACACGGATCTCGGCCTCGACAATGTGACGCTTTCCGACGATCAGCTCGTGACTGCGATGGCTGAAAATCCGATCCTGATCGAACGGCCCGTGGTCATCTTCGGCGCGCGCGCGAAGCTCGGCCGTCCGCCGGAAGATGTGCTCGATCTCTTCAGTGGCCTCTGAGGGCGACTGATCTCGCAACCGAGGGGTAGAGGCGCAGCAGCGTCGCCCCGCGCGCGAGATAGAAGATGATGAGCGCCGCCCAGAGCCCGTGATTGCCGTAAGGCGTGGCGAGCAGCCACCAGACGGCGAGGAAGACGCCGAGCGAAAGCGCCATGGCATTGCGCATTTCGACCGATCGCGTCGCCCCGATGAAAATGCCGTCGAGCAGGAAGCACCAGACAGCCGCGAAGGGCGCGGCCGCCGCCCATGGCAGGTAGGTTCGGGCGGCCTCGCGCACCGGAGCCGATGTCGTCAGCGCGTCGATGAGGAGCGGCCCCATCGCGAGCAATCCGAGCGAGAGGGCGAGCGCCGCGCCGCCGGCCCAGAGCGACGAGAGTTTCACGGCCCGGTCGAGCGTCGCGCGGTCGCGTGCGCCGACCGCCTGACCGACGAGTGCTTCCGCCGCAAACCCGAATGCATCGAGCAGAAAGGCCGAGACGGCGATGAACTGCCCGAGCACGGCGTTGGCGGCGAGCAGCACATTGCCGGCGCGCGCGCCCTGCGCTGTGAAGAAGGCGAAGGCGAAGATGAGGCAGAAGGTGCGGATCATGATGTCGCGGTTGACGGCAATCATGCGCCCGAGCTTGTCGGGGTCAAGGAGGCGCGGCCATTCCCAATGCCATCCGACGGTCTTGAGATCGCGGGCCGCAAGTGCCAGGCCGAGCAGAGTGGCTGCGATTTCGGCAATGACGGTGCCTGTCGCGACGCCCTTCACGGCCCAGCCGAATACGGCGACGAAGGTGACGTTGAGCGCGATGTTGACGCTGTTCATGAAGACCTGAAGGACCAGCGCGATATTTGCCTTCTGCCTGCCGATGAACCAGCCGAGGATCGCGAAATTGGCGAGCGTGAACGGCGCGCTCCAGATGCGGATGGCGAAGAAGTCGTGCGCCATGCCCTGAACCTCTGCGCTGCCCTTCAGCAGCGCGAAGGCAGCAAGCCCGATCGGCCATTGCAGCAGGATGAGCGAAAGTCCGATTGCGACGGCGACCAGAAGCGCGCGGCCGAGATTGGCGCTGACTTCATGCGCGTTCTTCGCGCCGAGCGCCTGGGCGGTGAGCCCTGTGGTTCCCATGCGCAGGAAGCCGAAACCCCAATAGACGAAATTGAAGATCGTGCCGCCAAGCGCGATGGCGCCGAGTGCGGCGGGATTGGGAATGCGACCTATGACCGCCATGTCGGCAATGCCGAGAAGCGGCGTCGAGATGTTGGAGAGAACGATCGGCCCCGCCAGCCGCAGGATACGCTCATGGGTAATGCGCTGCGGCGGCGGGGTTTCGTCCGTCGTCATCAGGACTCGGCTTCCTCGCCGGTCTTGAGCAGGAAATGCCCATGCGTCGTCGCGATGGGCTTCGAGCGGTCTTCTTGCCACGCTTCGGCATGTACGGTGGCGACGCGGCGGCCCTGTTTGGTGATATGCGCGCGGGCGTAAGTGTCGATCGGCTTGCCGGAGCGCAGATAGTCCACGGTGAGGCCGATGGGCTTGGGGATCGCCGCGCTTCCCGTTTCATAGGCAAGCTGGATGATCGCCGTCATTTCGAGGAAGGCCCCGATCACGCCGCCATGAAGCGCCGGCAGCAGCGGATTGCCGATGAGCTTCTGGTCGAATTTCATCACGGTGGTGATTTCATTGCCCTTCTGGTCGACGCTGATGCCGAGGAAGCGGGCATAGGGAATGCCTTCGATGAAGGCGTTGAGATCGCGCGGCGTCTTTGTGTCGCTCATGGCTCAGCCC
>JAJXZC010000128.1 GCA_021780275.1 Pseudomonadota bacterium | reverse complement strand
GAGTCCGAGACATAACTCACCCAGCGTCTGCCCGTTCTTTTTGTGCAGACGGTCCAGCAACTGGCGACGGCTTGCATCCGCGAGAGCCCGAAAAACATTGTCGTCGTCCATGGTCTTATTATGCAACCATTTAGTTGCATGTCAAGAGAGCGCAAGACGTTTCCCCAAAAGGGATCGGCCGTGCCCGCGCCGTCAGTGCGCGACAGACTTTTTCGATTTCGACGAGGCCGCGGGCTTTCCGGCGGACGCCGCTTTACCGGGACGGCGCTTGAAGAGCTCTGCGAGATAGCGGCCCGTATAACTGCGCGGCTCCTTCGCCACGTCTTCCGGCGTGCCGACGGCGACGATCTCGCCACCCGCATCGCCGCCTTCGGGGCCAAGATCGAGAATCCAGTCCGCCGTCTTGATGACTTCGAGATTGTGCTCGATGACGACGACGGAATTGCCCTGCGCCACGAGTTCATGCAGCACTTCCAGAAGCTTCGCGACATCATGGAAATGGAGACCTGTCGTCGGCTCGTCGAGAATGTAGATCGTTCGGCCCGTCGAGCGGCGCGACAGTTCCTTTGAGAGCTTCACGCGCTGCGCCTCGCCGCCGGAAAGCGTCGTCGCCTGCTGCCCGACCTTGATATAGCCAAGGCCGACGCGCTGAAGCACTTCCATCTTTTCGCGCACAGCGGGCACAGCCTTGAAGAAATCAGCGGCCTCATCGACCGTCATCTCGAGAATATCGGCAATCGACTTGCCCTTGAATTTCACTTCCAGCGTTTCGCGATTGTAGCGATGCCCGTGGCAGGAATCGCATTCGACATAGACGTCGGGCAGGAAGTGCATCTCGATCTTGATAACGCCGTCGCCCTGACACGCCTCGCAGCGACCGCCCTTGACGTTGAAGGAAAAGCGCCCGGCCTTGTAGCCGCGCGCCCGCGCCTCGGGCAGCTCCGCGAACCAGTCGCGGATGAAGGTGAAGGCGCCCGTATAGGTCGCCGGGTTCGAGCGCGGCGTGCGGCCGATGGGCGACTGGTCGATGTCGATGATCTTGTCGAGATGTTCGAGACCGAAAATCTCGTCGAAGTCGCCCGGGTGTTCGCGCGTGTCGGTGAGCCGCCGCGCGACGGCCTTGTAGATCGTCTCGATGAGGAGCGTCGACTTGCCGCCGCCGGAGACGCCGGTGACGCAGGTGAATGTGCCGAGCGGGATTTCCGCTGTTACATTCTTGAGGTTGTTTTCCTTCGCGCCCGTGACCTTGAGCCACTTGCCGTTGCCCTTGCGCCGCGTCGCCGGCACATCGATTTGCAGAAAGCCCGTGAGGTATTGCCCGGTCAGGCTCTTCGGGTTCGCCATGATCTGTTCGGGCGTGCCCTCGGCAACGACCTCGCCGCCATGAATGCCCGCGCCGGGACCGATATCGACCACGTAGTCGGCGAGGCGGATCGCGTCTTCGTCATGCTCGACGACGATCACCGTATTGCCAAGATCGCGCAGCCGCTTCAGCGTTTCGAGCAGACGGTCATTGTCACGTTGATGAAGGCCGATCGACGGTTCGTCGAGCACATAGAGAACGCCGGTGAGGCCGGAGCCGATCTGCGAGGCGAGACGGATGCGCTGGCTTTCGCCGCCCGACAGTGTTCCCGAATTGCGCGCCAGTGTCAGGTATTCGAGGCCGACATTGTTGAGGAAGTGCAGCCGCTCGCGGATCTCCTTCAGTACACGGCCCGCGATCTCGTTCTGCTTCGCGGTCAGATGCTGCGAGAGTTCCGAGAACCAGCGATCGGCCTCGCGGATCGACATTTCGGAAATCTGACCGATATGCAGCTTGTTGATCTTCACCGCCAGCGCTTCCGGCTTCAGGCGATAGCCGCCGCAATCCTCGCAGCGCGTGATGCCCTGGAAGCGCTCGATCTCCTCGCGCGACCACGAGGAGTCCGTCTCGCGCCAGCGCCGCTCGAGATTGGGAATGACGCCCTCGAAAGGCTTCGTCGTCTTGTAGGAACGCAGCCCGTCGTCATAGGCGAAGGTCACAGGTTCTTCGCCCGTGCCGTATAGCACGACCTGCTGCGCCTTTTTCGGCAGCTGCGACCACGGCACCGTGACCGAGAACTTGTAGGCCTTGGCGAGGCTGTCCAGCGTCTGCGTGTAATAGGGCGAGGTCGATTTCGACCAGGGCGCAATGGCGCCTTCGCGAAGCGTCAGCCCGTGATCCGGCACGACGAGGTCCGGGTCCATGTAATGCTGCGTGCCGAGACCGTCGCAAGCGGGACAGGCGCCGAAGGGATTGTTGAACGAGAAGAGCCGCGGCTCGATCTCGTCGATGGTGAAGCCTGAAACGGGGCAGGCGAAGCGCGACGAGAAGATGATGCGCTCCGGCTCGGCGCCTTTCTTCGCGTCCGCGAATTCGACGACCGCAATGCCGTCCGCAAGACCGAGCGCGATTTCGAAACTGTCTGCAAGCCGGTTGCCGAGATCGTCGCGGACGACGATGCGGTCCACCACCACGTCGATATCGTGTTTCAGCTTCTTGTTGAGCGCCGGCACGCTATCGATTTCATGGAAGGTGCCATCCACCTTCACACGCTGGAAGCCCTTGCGCTGAAGCTCGCCGAACTCCTTGCGATACTCGCCCTTGCGGCCGCGCACGATGGGCGCGAGGAGATACAGCCGCGTGCCTTCCGGCAGCGCCATGACGCGATCGACCATCTGGCTGACGGTCTGGCTTTCGATGGGAAGGCCGGTCGCGGGCGAGTAGGGCACGCCGATGCGCGCCCAGAGCAGGCGCATGTAGTCGTAAATCTCGGTGACGGTGCCGACCGTCGAGCGCGGATTGCGCGAGGTGGTTTTCTGCTCGATGGAGATGGCGGGCGAGAGGCCGTCGATCTGGTCGACATCCGGCTTCTGCATCATCTCTAGGAATTGCCGCGCATAGGCCGACAGGCTTTCGACATAACGACGCTGCCCTTCGGCATAGATCGTGTCGAAGGCGAGCGACGACTTGCCCGAGCCCGAAAGCCCGGTGATGACGATCAGCTTGTCGCGCGGCAGCTCGATGGAAATATTCTTGAGGTTGTGCTCCCGCGCGCCGCGAACGGCGAGAACTCTCGAAGAGGCCGGGGAAGCCGGACGCGCCGCGTCAGCCATGGGGCGTTTACTCGTTGACTTGCGAGGGGAGGACATTCGCTCTGCAATGTAAGTTATCGGGCGCTGCAAACAAGCACCGCGGGGCTGCCGATCAAATCGAGGACGTCTCGCATGGTCGAATCTTCATTCCTGATTTCATTTTGACTTTCACGGCGCGTTTGTCTAGAACAAAAAAAGAACATCGGCGCAGCGCTTTTCTGTGGATATCCCCCGGCGCGACATAGCGGGGCCACCGAATCCCGTTGGTTGCTTGTATGGTGTGCGGGAATTTCATTTGTAAGTGACTGGCTCGGGCGCTTCGCGCGTCCTTGCGGAGCATCGGAGCGAGAGACATGGCAGGCAGCGTCAACAAGGTCATCCTGGTCGGCAATCTGGGCGCCGATCCCGAAATCCGCCGGACGCAGGATGGTCGCCCGATCGCCAATCTGCGCATCGCGACCTCGGAAAGCTGGCGCGACAAGAACTCGGGCGAGCGCAAGGAGAAGACCGAGTGGCACCGCGTCGTGATCTTCAATGAAGGCCTCTGCAAGGTTGCCGAGCAGTATCTGAAGAAGGGCGCGAAGGTTTACATCGAGGGTGCGCTTCAGACGCGCAAATGGACCGACCAGTCGGGCCAGGAAAAATACTCGACCGAAATCGTCCTCCAGGGCTTCAACTCGGTGCTGACCATGCTGGACGGCCGCTCCGGCGGCGGCGCGGGCGGTTCGTCGGGCGGCGGCGGCGACTATGGCGACGACGATTTCGGCGGCGGCCGCAGCTCGGGCGGCGGCTCGAAGGGCAGCTTCGCTCAGGATCTCGACGACGAGATTCCCTTCTAGGCAAAGGCCCGGCCCGCCTTCGGCCGCTGCGACGGAGCCTCGCCGATGGAGACGTTCTCACTCCTCGAATTGCTGCACATCCTCGGCGCCATGGTGCTTTTCGGCACAGGGCTCGGCATCGCCTTCTTCATGGCGCTGGCCAACCGCAGCGGCAATGTCGCACTGATCGCGGGCACGGCACGGATCGTCGTCATCGCGGACATCGCACTGATGGCGACGGCCTTCGTGTTGCAGCCGGTGACGGGGCTCGGCATGGCGCATATCGCGCATCTCCATGTCTGGCAGAGCTGGCTCGCGATCAGCCTCGGTCTCTATGCCGCCATCGGCGTCCTCTGGCTGCCGGGCTTCTGGTTGAATCTCCAGATGAGGGACATGGCCGCGACGGCGCTGGCGGCGGGAACACCGTTGCCGCCGCGCTACCAGCGCTTCCTGCGTGTCTGGTTCTGGTGCGGCTGGCCGGGTCTCGTCGCCATCATCGCCATCCTCTATTTCATGGTCACGCAACCAGAATACTGGTGAGCCCATGCTCCGCATCCTCGATGCGATCACCGATGCCGGCCACCCGGAAAAGCCGAACGAGGACGCATTCGGCCATGGGCGGGCGCATGCCTGGGTCATCGACGGCGCGACCGGCGTCGCCGATGACGAGCTTCTGGACGCGCCGAGCGATGCGCATTGGTTGGCGCAGGAGGCGAGCGCCTATTTCGCCGCCCATGCAGAGCGACACGGGAGCGATCTCGGCGGTCTCACGAAGGCCGCGATCGACAGCCTTGCTCAAACCTTCGAGGCAAAGAAACGCCGCCCGCCGAATGGCCGTTATGAACTGCCCTCGGCAGCAATGAGCATGGTCCATAGCGACGGCGCGACGCTCTCTTACGTGAATTTCGCCGATTGCCATCTGGTGCTGCTGACCGACGAGGGGGAGGCGACGACCTTCGGCGACCGCCACCTCGACCGAGAGGCGTCGGCCCGCCAGCGCACGGCGGACCTCATTGCCTCGCTCGCGCCGGGAGCGGACATGTTCGCCTCGCCCGATGTCATGCGTTTCCTGCGTGCCGCACGGAACCGCCAGAACACGGAAACGGGCTACTGGATTTTGGGTCTGGACCCGCGCGCCGTCGATTTCATGCGGCGCTGGAACATGCCGCTCTCGCAACACGTTACGGGCCTGCTGATGACCGATGGCTTTGCCTCTCTGGCCTATGACTATGAGCGCCTGACGCCTGCCGAACTCGCTCGCCGCGCCCGGGAAGAGGGCCTTTCGGGCATCCTTTCCGAGATCAGGAAGATCGAACGCGAAGAGGACCCTGCGCTGCGCCTCTACCCCCGCTTCAAGCGTTCCGACGACGCCACCGCGGTGCTTTTCAGGGCCGGGCCGCAGCGCCGCTGAGCCGCGCCGAAGCCGCCCCCATTTTCTCAATAACTACAATGGCTTAAGGAGGGCTTTGGAAAGCCTTTCAGGTTGCCGGAAAATGCCGGACCTGCTAGTCTCTGCGTTAGTTGATTTCGGGGATTCGGAAGTCGTTTTCCGGGCTCTTTTTGGTCCTTCGGGCGCCGCGCGGTCAGAGATCGCTGGCGCCCTCTAACGTTAGAAAAGCATTTGTCCGACACGTCAGACAGCGACATTCCGGGCGACGAGCCGGCCCCGGGCAACGGGGGCGGTTTGGGTTCCGACGGAACTTCGGGCGGCACACCGACGCCGCCGGAGAAGGACGTCTCGCCGATCACCATCGAAGACGAGATGCGCCGGTCCTATCTCGATTACGCGATGAGCGTGATCATGAGCCGCGCGCTGCCCGATGCGCGGGACGGGTTGAAGCCCGTGCATCGCCGCATCCTGTTCTCGATGAGTGAGAACGGCTACGACTGGAACAAGCCCTATCGCAAGTCTGCCCGCGTCGTCGGCGACGTCATCGGTAAGTATCACCCGCATGGCGACCAATCGATTTACGACGCCCTGGTGCGTCTCGCGCAGCCTTTCTCCATGCGCCTGCCGCTGCTCGACGGGCAGGGCAATTTCGGTTCGGTCGACGGCGATCCCGCGGCCGCCATGCGTTACACCGAAGTGCGCATGGCCAAGGTCGCGCATCTTCTGGTCAACGATCTCGACAAGGAAACGGTCGACTTCCAGGACAACTATGACGGCTCCGAGAGAGAGCCGAAGGTTCTGCCGGCCGAATTTCCTAACCTGCTGGTCAACGGCGCCAACGGCATCGCCGTCGGCATGGCGACCAACGTGCCGCCGCACAATCTGGGCGAAGTGATCGACGCCTGCATCGCGCTGATCGACAATCCGGCCATCTCGGTCGAGGAACTGATCGAGCATGTGCCCGCGCCCGATTTCCCGACGGGCGGCATTCTGATCGGCCGCGCCGGCGCGCGCTCCACCTATCTCACCGGCAAGGGCTCGCTCACCGTTCGCGGACGTGTCGAGATCGAGGAGATGAAGCGCGACAGGGTCGCTCTCATCATCAGCGAGATTCCCTATCAGGTGAACAAGACGACGATGATCGAGCGCATCGCCGAGCTTGTGCGCGACAAGAAGATCGACGGCATCAGCGATTTGCGCGACGAGTCCGACCGCGATGGCATGCGCGTCGTGATCGAGCTGAAGCGCGATGCGGTGCCCGATGTCGTGCTGAACCAGCTCTATCGCTTCTCGCCGCTGCAGACGACCTTCGGCTCCAACATGATGGCGATTTATCGCGGTCGCCCGGAGCTTCTGAACCTCAAGCAGTTCATTGAGGCTTTCACGCAGTTCCGCGAAGAAGTCGTGACGCGGCGGACCAAGTTCGAACTCGGCAAGGCGCGCGACCGCGCGCATGTGTTGGTCGGCCTTGCCATTGCGGTTGCCAATATCGACGAGGTGATCCACCTCATCCGCACCGCACCCGATCCGAGCACGGCCCGGGAACGGTTGATGGCGCGCGACTGGCCGGCGGGCGACATCGCGCCGCTGGTCGAACTCATCGCTGATCCGCGCCACAAGCTCTCGCCGGATGGCACTTACAAGCTCTCGGAGGCTCAGGCCAAGGCGATCCTCGATCTGCGTCTGCAGCGCCTCACTGCGCTCGGCCGCGATGAAATCGCCGACGAGTTGACGGCGCTCGGCCTGAAGATTGCTGACTATCTCGAAATCCTGCGCTCGCGCGCCCGCGTGCTCGAGATCGTTCGCAACGAACTCAGCGCCATCAAGGCCGAATTCGCAACGCCGCGCCGCACCGAAATTTCGGAAGCCGACAGCGACTTCGAGGATGAGGATCTCATCCAGCGCGAAGACATGGTCGTCACCGTCAGCCATCAGGGCTACATCAAGCGCGTGCCGCTCTCGACCTATCGCGCGCAGCGCCGCGGCGGCCGCGGGCGCTCCGGCATGGCGACGAAGGACGAGGATTTCGTCAACCGGCTCTTCGTGGCGAACACGCATACGCCGGTGCTGTTCTTCTCCTCGACCGGCATGGTCTACAAGCTCAAGGTC
>JAJXZC010000606.1:5564-7493 GCA_021780275.1 Pseudomonadota bacterium | reverse complement strand
GAGCGCTATTATGAAAATGTCGTCACGTCACGATGCTTTTCCGACCGTCTTCAAACACTTACACATGTGCGTGAAGCCGGAATGAAGGTGTGCTGCGGCGGGATCGTCGGCATGGGCGAGGAAGTGCGCGACCGCATCGACATGCTTATGACGCTGGCCAATCTGCCCACGCCGCCCGATAGCGTGCCCATCAATATGCTGATACCGATGCCCGGCACGCCGCTCGCCGACGCGACGCCTGTTGATCCAATCGAGTTCGTTCGAACCATCGCGCTGGCGCGTATCATGATGCCGCAATCCTTCGTTCGCCTTTCAGCTGGACGCGCCGCGATGAGCGACGAATTGCAAGCGCTCTGTTTCTTCGCAGGAGCAAATTCTATATTCGTCGGGGATACGCTGCTGACCGCAGGCAATCCTGGCGAGGACAAAGACAGCAGCTTGTTCCGAAGGCTTGGCGTCGCGCCGCTTGCAGCGGAGACGCCCGAATAGAATTGCCGCACGCGAACCTGATACCAGACCCCTGCATTAGCGACTCGGAAGTGTCAACGCCGGAGAGATTCTGCAGCGGTTAGCCGGAGCAAAAGTGCAGCGCTGACGCAAGCTATGCGCTCTCGTCATGGTTGGTTGAGCCAATTCCTACAGGCAAATGCGCGAGTTCGTCCGCGTTCATCGTCAGCGGCTGAACGCGGCCTTTGGCCTGCAGTTGCGCTACGCGTCGTCGAGTTGGCGCAGGCGCTGGCTCGGCAAATGCCGGACATGCGATCGCCGCGGCGCTCGATCGCACGGGGAACGCGCCAATCAAGAGCAAGTCATGAACACGTTCGCACGGTGCCATCCCGCGGCATCGAAATCTATCGCGAGGGCGAGCGCGCCGGGCGCGGAGAGGCGACACAACACTCGACGAGGCGGCCGAAGCGCTCGCCGTCAGCCCAGCAACGGTTCGCCGTTTGATTTTGGAAGGGGGCGCTTCCCGCAAGCCAGCACCGCAAAGGCGCGCCTTGGTCCGCTTCAGTGCGAAGGGCGACCAGTCCGACGCGCTCGACCGCGGGATCGTCGAGGATTACCCTGTCAGAGGAGAGGCCGTTGATGAACAGAGTGCGGCCGCGCTGTTCGACGCGGGAGATTGTCGCGGAACGCGGGCCGCAGTCCCGATGCGCGCGACAGCGCGTCGTTCGCGGCTCCACGACTTGGCCCTGCGACGAGTCTGCGCATAACCGCGCACGACCGGCGCGCCGGAGAGGGCGCGCTCGGTGCGGACGGCGTCGGCAACCTCGTCCACCTTCTTCGACAGAGGCTTCGATCCGGGAAGGCCGAAGACGTAATCGACGCCATTGTCCTCGCACCATTCCATCGCCTCCGGCCGGGCGTAATGGCCATCGCCGCGGAACGTGACGCGGGTCTTGGTCCAACGCCGACGAATGCGGCGGACGAGGCGACGCAGATGCGCGCGCACCTTGACGCCGGACGGCGTTTTGCCTGGCCGCAGCACGACCGCCACGGGGCGGCTGCGTTCGGTGTCGTAGACATGGATCGGCAGAAAGCAGCGTTCGTCGTAATGAGCATTGAACAACGACAGCTGCTGATGGCCGTGCACGACATCGCAAGTATCGTCGATATCCAGAATGACGGACGTCGGTTCGCATTCGTAGGACGCTATCCATTGATCGACGAGCGCATAGGTCAGACGGATGGCGTCCTTCAGCGAAGGCGCGTTCTCCAACCGCGAGAGCGTCGGTTGCGAACAAAGGTCCGCGCCGCTCTCGGGCAACCTTCCGCAGGCGAGCTTGAACGCGGGATCGAAACGCAAGTGATCGAGATCGTCGGCGTCCTCGTACCCGCAGGCGATCGCGAAAGCGCGCGCCCGGATCATGTCGGCGAGCGTGTGCGTGATCCGCGAGGGATCGCGCCGATCCGGAAACGCGCGAGCCA
>JAJXZC010000606.1:0-5554 GCA_021780275.1 Pseudomonadota bacterium | reverse complement strand
CCCCAGACGACGCTCGGCCATCGCCAGCAGCATGACGCCGCCGTCCGACGTGAGACGACCGCCGTCGAAATCGGCTGTGACTTTCTTGCGCGCGACGGCTGGAAACGAGAACGGCAGGATCGTAGTGTCGGTCATGGCGAGCGTGGCTGGCGCGATGCGCTGGAATGGATCGGTGTAAGCAACCAAATCCTACGCCGTATGAGCTATGCGGGAATCTGGGTTGCAAACCCGCTCCCAACAATGACCCCACTCTTCAGCACATGCAACCGTCTGACTTAGTTGATGAATCGCTGCCCCTCCGCGGCGACACTTCGCTTCCGGGTACGCCCCGGTGAAATCTTCTGTTTCCCAAATATTCTCAATGGCTTACGATCAAACGCTGAAGGGGGCGTCCTTGGGAGCGATTTTGCAGGCCAGAACGACGGCGGCCAGAACGGTCAGAGCATCGCGTGTCCCGTCCGCCTCGCCCTTTTCGAAGTCGTCTCCCGATTGCGCCATGGTGTTGGTCACGTGCGCGAGGCAGAGAACACGGACGCCGGCGCTCCGCGCATAGGCGTAAAGGGCGGCCGCCTCCATTTCGACGGCCAAAATCCCTTTCGTTCGCGCAGCTTCGATCGCCGACGCCGTTTCCCGGAAGGGAGCGTCGGTCGTCCAACTCGCCCCCACGACGCTGTGCGGCGCAAGGTCGACAAGCGCCGCAGCTGCTGCTCGTACGAGCTCAGCGTCCGCTTCCGAATAGTCTGACGGCGCAGCGTAATGGTAGCTCGTTCCTTCGTCGCGCAGCGCCCGGTCGATAACCACGAAATACGGGGGCGGCCCCGCAGGCGTTATTTGTCCGGCGGACGTAAGGCTGATGAGCAGCTTGCAGCCGCAGGCGAACAATTGTTCGGGGACCAGCACCGCATACGACGCTCCGACCGCGCGCCCGACGATTCCGACGGTCTGACCGGCCAGTTCGAACGTATCCAGCTCCGAATGATAACAGGGCCAAGCGGCGAGCGGCTTGGCGACGCCAGACCTGCGCAATTGTCGCACCACGTCGCCATCCGGGTCCAGCATGCAGACCGGCGGAACATCCTCGGCGGCGAGATTCTTCTGACGGCGCGCTTCGCGCACCAAAGCGGCAGGGACGAACACCGTAGCCGCCGCCGGGTCCTTGTTGGCGAGAATCGGCGGAATGGTCATCTCTGGATCTTTCGGGTCAAGCCGCAAGGTCACGCTTCATTTGATCGTACTGCTCCCTGGTGATTTCGCCAGACGCATAGCGACGGTCGAGAATATCGCGAGCCGTCGGCCCGTTGCTCATGCGTCCGCTCCTCGCGAAATACACGATCAGTCCCACAACGATCAGGACGAAAAGCAGCGGACCGAGTCCGAAAAACGGGGTATGCCACCCCTCGTTCCATCCCCACCCCATCATGGTCGCTTCTCCTCAATTCGACGTGGCGTCGCTATGCAGTCCTGTCATCGCCGCCGCGGCTCACAGGAAACCCCAGCGCGTTCCATGCCTTCATGCCGCCGCGCAGGACCGAGACGGCGGCGAAACCGTGGCGGGACAAGTCGTCCGCGGCGGTCGTCGATCGTTTGTCCGTCAGGCAGACCAGAACTATTTCGGCGGCGGCGCAAGGGCGAAGTTCTTCCACCCGCGTCGGCCACTCACCGAGGGGAATGTTGCGGGCGCCGGGAATATGGCCGAGGGAACCGACGAACTCATCGGCGCTGCGCACATCGACGACGGCGACACTGGCCTGGCTGTCAATTTGTCGGCGCAGGTCCTCGGGATTGGTCCAGCGCTGTGGCCGGTTGCTTCGCAGCGACGCAATCAGTCTAGGCAGAAAGGCTACGGCAGCGAGCGCGCCGAGCCCCAGCAGACCGTAGAGGATAGCCTGCCCATCCCCTGCGACAGCCCCACGTCCGGCATAGCCGAGCCATGTATAGGCGACCGCGCCCGGCGCCATGCAGACGAAGGAAGTCACGAGATACGGGAGGAAGCCGATGCGCGTAAGACCGAGCGCATAGTTCGTGAGATTGAAAGGAAACAACGGCACGAGGCGGACGAAGACGACGAATCGCCAACCCTGCGATTCCACGCCCGCGACGAGCCGTCCGAGAAATCCGCTCGCCTTTTGCGAGACCCAGTCGCCGGCGAGATAGCGGGCCAGCAGGAAAGCGATTCCGCAGCCGATCGACGCCCCAACCAGATTGAGAATGCTGCCCCAGACCGGACCGAACAGCGCGCCACCCGCGAGTGCGAACAATGCGCCCGGCATGAAGACGATCGTTCCGACGACATAGAGCGCAACAAAGGCGAAAGGCCCCCAGACGCCAAGCCCGGAAACCCATGCGTCGAGCGCGACCGCGTCGAACCGGTCGCGGTTGAGGGCGACCCAAACGATCGCGGCCGCAAGCGCGATTGCGATGACGAGACGAGGAACGAAGCGCTGCATGTTCAATCCGCCGCCGGTCGGTCGCGATTGATGGAATAGCCGCCGCCGCGGCCGAGCAGAGGCTGGATCAGCATCCGGTCGAGCCGGAGGTCGCGACGCGTCCGAAACTGGTCGATGCCGATCGTCATGCCTTCGTGGCCGTCGCGCGGTTGTGCGCGATAGGTGCCGAGAAGTCTGTCCCACCAGGGCAGGTTGAAGCCGAAATTGCTGTTGGTCTCGGCTGGGATGATCGAGTGATGGACGCGATGCATGTCGGGGGTGACGACGATCCAGCGCAACGCGCGGTCGAGGCTCGTGGGAAGCCACACGTTCGAATGGTTGAACATCGCCGTGGCGTTCAGCAGCACTTCGAACAGCAGGACGGCGACGGCCGGCGGCCCGAGCGCGACGACGACCGTGAGCTTGACGAGCATGGACAGCAGAATCTCCACGGGGTGAAACCGCAAGCCCGTCGTCACGTCGTATTCGAGATCTGCGTGATGCATCCGATGCAGGCGCCACAGCGCCGGCACGGCGTGGAACATGACGTGCTGGAGGTAGATCGCCAGATCGAACGCCAGGATCGACAGAATGATCGCGATCCATGGCGCAACCGCGAAGGCGTGCAGCAAACCCCAGCCTCGCTGTTGTCCGAGCGTGGCGAGCGCCACAGCGGCGACGGGGAAGACGAGTCGGACGAGGACCGTGTTGACGACGACGATTCCGAGGTTTCCGGTCCACCGCAGCAGGCGCGGGATTTCTTGCCGGCGACGCGGAGCAGCCATCTCCCAAAGCGCCATCGCAGTCAGTATTCCGAAGAAGAGCGTCATTCTCACAGAAGGCTCATGGGCCAGAAGAAAATCGATCATTCGGCTTGCCCTCTTGTTCCGAACAGATTATATTCAATTATTCAATTGAATGATTAATAAATGTGAGCAGCCATGTCAACAGGTCCTAAACAAGCGCTCTATGCCGAATTCGCGCTCATCGCGCGCGCGATCGGTTCGGCGCATCGGCTCGAAATCCTCGAGCATCTCGCGCAGGGCGAGCGCGGGGTCGATTCCCTTGCCGATCGTGTTGGCCTCTCGACCGCCAATGCATCCCAGCACCTTCAGCAGTTGAAGCGCGCGGGCCTGGTCGCCTCGCG
Organism: Pseudomonadota bacterium; assembly: GCA_021780275.1. Next base: position 1,981 of record JAJXZC010000606.1, on the reverse strand, counting down.
CCGCGACGGAAAATTCATCCTCTACCGTCTGGCCGACGACCGTGTGCTCGACCTGATGCACGCATTGTTCGATGTCGGCGAAAACAATCTCGCGGAAGTCGACCGGATCATGCGTCGATACTTTGCGGCGCGCGACAGCATGGAGCCGGTCTCGCGCGAAGAGCTGGCGAGCCGATCCCGCGACGGACTTGTAACCGTTCTGGACGTTCGCCCGCCGGACGAATTCGAGGTCGGGCACCTTCCTGGCGCCATCAATATTCCCCTTGCCGATCTGGAAGCGCGCCTCGCCGAACTCGATCCCGCGCAGCAGATCGTCGCCTATTGTCGTGGCGCCTATTGCGTCCTTTCGTTCGAAGCCGTCGCGGCGCTTCGCCGACGCGGTTTCCAGGCGCGACGTCTCGAAGAGGGTTATCCGGAGTGGAAGGCGACCGGCCTTCCCGTGTGTCAATCAACCTGACGATCGGAATGGGACGGTGACCGCTATGAAAACGCTTCTGTTACTGAACGACCCGCCATACGGGACCGAACGGGTCTACAACGGCTTGCGCCTAGCCCATGCGCTCGGCAAGCACGCGCCCGATGGAGTCGTTACGGTCTTTCTGATGGCGGATGCGGTTCTCGCCGCGCGAGCCGGTCAGAAGACCCCGGACGGATATTACAATGTCGAGCGCATGCTGAAGCGCGTGATCGCAGCTCACGGAAAAGTACTGCTGTGCGGGACCTGCATGGACGCGCGAGGCCTGCCGGCCGACCAGATGATCGAGGGCGCAGAACGCAGCACGATGGATGCGCTCGCGCAGGCGACCATCGAAGCCGACAAAGTGCTGGTATTCTGAAGGCGGAACGCGAGAGCGCAACAAGCCAGAAAGCTGAACCGTGAGGCGACCCGCGGCGTGCGCGCCCGGCGCAGCCGAGGTTGAATCTGGTTGAGGAGGGAGTTCGAGCATGTGCGAGCTATTCGCCATGTGCGCCAATCGCCCGACGGATGTAAACCACTCGCTGGCCCTGCTCCGACCCAGAGGCGGCGAGATAGGCCCGCACGCCGATGGTTGGGGCGTCGCCTTCTACGAAGGCCGCGCCGCGCGGATATTCAAGGAGCCCGCGCCGGCGGCAGAAAGTCGGTGCCTTGCCTTCATATCCGAATACGGCTTCCAAAGCGGCTTGGTGATCGCCCATATCCGCAAAGCGAATCCTGAGAAGGTAGGACGCGCATCCGCCAACACGCATCCCTTCGAACGGGAATGGAACGGGCGCTCGTGGGTATTCGCGCATAACGGCGTGCTGCGCGGCTTGCGCGACAACGACAAGTTCGCGGTCCGCCGGTTTCATCCCCTGGGCGAAACAGATTCAGAACACGCCTTTTGTTTTCTCATGGACTCTATCGCCGCATCGCACGCTGATGATCGCATGGGCCTCGACGCGACGGCGATTGTCCAAACCATCCAACCCCTGGTGGATCAGTTGGCCGAACTCGGCGAGTTCAATTTTCTGTTGGGCGACGGCGAGAGCCTGATCGTTCATGCGCACACTAATTTGCACGTCTTGCGACGCGCCTGCCGCATCGACGGCTGTACGCGAGACGTCGTCCTGCTCGCCACATCGCCGTTGACGAACGAGCCTTGGATGCAACTGACGCCGCGCAGCATTCACGTCTATCAGGACGGGCGGGAAACCCATGATGCCGCGTCGATGCATTGTGGCGACGCCGCGCGCGAAGTTTTAGCGGAGGACGCATTGACCTTGCAGAGAGAGTGAGCATCGCCGGCCACAAGCTGTATGCGCCGAAGGGCGTCGGCGCTCTGTACGTGCGCAAGGGCGTCGAACTCAGCCAGATGTTTTTCGGCGGGCACCACGAGCGCGACCCCGTTGGCGGCGAACCCGACGGGCGGCCCGGCGGCGAGACCCTCGTCGGCGAGGGTCTGGACGTTCTCCACGTCGGCCGACAGGAAGACGTCGATCGGCGCGCCCTGCTCGACCTGCG
>JAJXZC010000811.1 GCA_021780275.1 Pseudomonadota bacterium | reverse complement strand
AACAGCCTGCGTAGCGCTGTCACGCAATTTTATCCTGTCCTGACGGGGAAATGCGCAATTTCCAGAACGGTTAACGACGGGGCGGTTGCGCTTCATTGCAGTGGATGGGCTGTGGCCGACCGGCAGGTCCCGGCCCGGTGCGGGGTGAGAGGGAGCACGGCTGGGGGAAGGCGGGGCACCTCGCCCAGGGAAGCGCGACGGAGGGAGCGGTCCACGCAAGACCATATATACAGTAGACGGATTAAATGGCGAGGCGGCAGCGCGCCTTCAATTCAATGATTGAGCGGGTGAAAGAGTTCTTTAATGCGGGTTGCTCAGGATAAAGGCATGAGTGCACAGAGACACGTCATATGGATTCTTGCCGCCGCATTTTGTGCGGTTCCTGTCATGGGGACCGCCGGTGAGCAGGCAGGCTTTCAGCCGGTCGAAGTCAGCCCCGAACTTTGCGCGCGCATTGCCACCTATGTCCCGAACGGCGAGGCGGACTACAAGCCGGGCATCGCCGCCGATGGCAGCGCGGTTGCTCCGGCCGACATCGACGCGCCCATCGAGACGCGCGAGCTCTACAGCTTTCCGGTCAAGATCGCGCCGTTCAAAGGCAGCGAAAAATACGCCGCAGATTCCACGCTTGAGGTTGCAACGGTCACATTCGATCCGAAGACGGGCATCGTTCTGGTCGATGGGCAGCAGGTGACCGGCGCGGAGCGCGCGCTTGCTGATGCATGCGCGCATCGTTCGGAAAAATCCGGCGACTGAACACTTCGTTAACCATGTTTTTGAGCCTCGCTTTCTTGACAGGTGCGGGGGCCCTCGCGACGGTTGGATTGGGCATTGCGGGGGTCTCATGCGTTCGAAGTCGGTCAGGGCGGCCTTCGCTGCCGCCTGCCTGTTTGTATTCTGTATCGGGACGGCACCTGCGTCGGCGGGTGTTTCCACGACGTGGCGTATCACCAAGGATCATTGGGACCCTTCCGACGAGAAGGGCTATGAGGACTTCGTCGCGGCGCTTGGCGCCGAAGACTGCTGGACGGTTGATGCCTGCCTGAAGAGTCCGGCAAACCCCTATCGGCATACCGACCCCAAGGTCACATTCATCGTTGATTGCGCGGACGTGCCCTATCTCCTGCGCGGCTATTACGCATGGAAGAACGGGCTTCCCTTCGCGTGGCAGAGCGCCATGCAATCTTCGGACGGGCCGCGCGGAGACATTCGCTATTCCTCCGGCGGCAACAGGGTTGTGGGGCGCTCCGCCGTGCCCGCCACGGCCTCCGGTGTCCCCGCCATTCCGCTGCTTTTCGAGATCGCCAACACCGTATCGACGGCGATGTTCCGTCACGATGCGAGGTCGGACAGCCCGACGCTTTTCACCGATATGTATTCGCCGCGTCTCGACCGCGAGGCGATCAGGCCCGGCACCGTCGCCTATGACGTCAACGGCCATGTGGCGATGGTGTGGAAAGTGGAGCCGAGCGGGCGGATCATGATCTTCTCGTCCCATCCCGACAACACGCTCGACCGAACGTTCGTGGGGCGCGAGTTCCTGCGCACCGGGCCGGAGCTTGGTTCCATTTTTCAGAACTGGCGGCCGATCCGCCTTGACGGCGCGAAGCAGCTTGCAAGCGGAACCTATGTCGGTGGACACATCGTCGGTACGCCGAACGAAGAGATTCCGGAATTTTCACTTGAGCAATATGTCGGCAATCCGCCCGTCGATCCGAGCCTCTGGGCCGTCGCGAAATTCGTGAAGGACAATGAGGGCATGGATTTCTATACCTATCTCCGCGCCCGGCTCTCCATCGGCGACCTCGAATACAGACCGGTCGAGGAAATGCATGTGATGATGCAGACGCTCTGCCAGGATCTGCGGGCACGCGATCGCGCGATCGACATTTCTCGCATCGAGGGGCGGACGCAGGACATGCCGCAGCCCGACCGGCTGCCGCGCAACATCTACGGCACGGACGGCGTGTGGGAACTCTATTCGACGCCCTCGCGCGATGCGCGGCTCAAGACCGCTTTCAAGGAGATGTACGATCAGACGCGCGAGTTCATCCAGATGAAGGAGATCGACGCGCCGCGCCTGCAATACAAGGGCAGCGATCTGCCGCGAGATCTGCTCCGCGTGTTCGATGAGGAAAATGCCGCCTGTCCCATCGCCTACCGCAAGTCGGACGGGACGAAGGTTCGGCTCAGTATCGACGATGTGATCCATCGCCTCTTCAGGCTCTCGTTCGATCCATATCACTGCGTTGAGCGGCGGTGGGGCGCGACCGATGCGGGCGAGATCTCCTCCTGCCCGGACGGCGAGAAAAAGACCCGCTGGTACGAGGCCGAGCAGAGGCTTCGCAACCAGATCGACCGGACCTATGACATCGAGATGGACTCGACGGTCGATGACCTGGAGAAGGGGCCGTTCGGGCTCGAATCGGGCCGGGGTGTCGAGCAGGCGCCCGAGGTCGACGTCCGGGCCTTCCTCATCTCGCATATGGAAAGCCGTTCGGCGCAGAGATAGCCGAAATCGGCGTCAGATGGCCTGCTTTTAAGGCTTTGCCGCGTTGCCAATCCGTCGCCTAGCCCCTAATACTTGAGCCCGTATCAGCCCCCCAGACGGCCCTTCGCGGTCACGGTCCCCCATGCGCCTTTCCCGATATTTTCTGCCCACGCTCAAGGAAAACCCCGCCGAGGCTCAAATCGTCTCGCATCGCCTCATGCTGCGCTCCGGCATGATCCGGCAGGAGGCCGCCGGCATCTATGCCTGGCTGCCGCTCGGCTTCCGCGTGCTGCAGAACATCGAGCAGATCGTGCGCGAGGAAATGGATCGGGCAGGCGCCATCGAGCTTCTGATGCCGACGCTCCAGCTCGCCGATCTCTGGCGCGAAAGCGGTCGCTACGACGCCTATGGCCCCGAGATGCTGCGCATCAAGGATCGCCACGAGCGCGAGCTGCTTTACGGACCGACAAATGAGGAAATGATCACGGAAATCTTCCGTGCCTATGTGAAGTCCTACCGCAACCTGCCGGTGAACCTCTACCACACGCAGTGGAAGTTCCGCGACGAGCAGCGCCCTCGCTTCGGCGTCATGCGCGGCCGCGAATTTCTGATGAAGGACGCCTATTCCTTCGATCTCGACGAGGCGGGTGCGCGGCTTTCCTACAACCGCATGTTCGTCGCCTATCTGCGCATCTTCGCGCGGCTCGGTCTGAAGGCGATCCCGATGCGCGCCGAGACCGGCCCTATCGGCGGCGATCTGAGCCATGAATTCATCATCCTCGCGGAAACGGGTGAGTCCGGCGTCTTCATCGACAAGAACGTGCTCGACCTTCCCGTGCCCGGCCAGGATGTCGATTATGCTGGCGACCTCACGCCCATCATCAAGCAGTGGACCGATCTCTATGCGGCCACGGAAGATGTTCACGATGGCGAGCGCTTCGAGCGTGAAGTGCCGGAAGAGCGGCGCGTCAACACGCGCGGCATTGAAGTCGGGCAGATCTTCTATTTCGGCACCAAATATTCGGAGTCGATGAAGGCCGTGGTTTCCGGGCCCGATGGTGTCGAACGGCCCGTGCATGGCGGCTCCTACGGCGTCGGCGTGTCGCGCCTCGTCGGCGGCATCATCGAGGCGAGCCATGACGACAATGGCATTATCTGGCCGGAGGGCGTCGCGCCTTTCAAGGTGGGCCTCGTCAACCTGAAGGTCGGCGACGCGGAAGCGGATGCCGCTTGCGAAGACCTTTATGCGAAGCTGAGCAAGGCAGGCGTCACCGTTCTCTATGACGACACGGACGAACGGGCGGGTGCCAAGTTCTCGAACATGGACCTCATCGGCCTGCCCTGGCAGCTCGTGGTCGGTCCGCGCGGGCTCAAGTCGGGCGTCGTCGAGTTGAAGAACCGCGCGACCGGCGAGCGCGTTGAGCTTTCACCAGAAGCGGCGCTCAACAAGCTGACAAATTGAAATCGGGACCGGGGCGCGACAGGAAGCAAACATGACAGATGCCGCAAGCGCCGAAGACGTGTACGCGCGGGGTAGGGGAAAGAGCCTGCCCTTCGGCGCCTTCGAGTGGTTGCTTGCCATGCGCTATCTCCGGGCGAGGCGACGCGAGGGCTTCATCTCGGTCATCGCCGGTTTCTCCTTCGTCGGTATCCTGCTCGGCGTTGCGACGCTCATCATCGTCATGTCGGTGATGAACGGGTTTCGCACCGAACTTCTCGGGCGCATTCTAGGCCTCAACGGCCACATGTTCGTGCGTGGCGTGACCTCCTTCGTTCCTGATTACGACTATCTTTCAGAGACCATCGCAAAGATACCCGGTGTCGTCAGCGCCACGCCCATAGTCGAGGGGCAGGCGATGGCGTCGAGCCGCTCCAATGCTTTGGGCGCGCTGGTGCGCGGCATCCATGAAAAGGATCTGCGAGGCCTGAAGGTCGTTTCCGATCATTTGCAGATGGGTACGCTCGACGGTTTCGATGGTGGCGAGGGTGTTGCCATTGGTTCGCGACTTGCTCGGAGTCTCGGCCTGACCTTGGGCGACAACATCACCCTTCTTTCGCCGCGCGGTGCGATCACGCCTTTCGGCACGGCGCCGCGCGTGAAGTCCTATCGCGTTTCCGCGATCTTCGAGATCGGCATGTCGGAATATGATTCCAGTTTCGTCTTCATGCCGCTCGATGAGGCGAGAGAATATTTCCGCACCGGCGATGGCGTGACCGCGCTCGAAGTGAAAATCGACAATCCCGATCGCGTCAACGAGTTCGTGGGGCCTGTGGGGCAGAAGGCCGGATCATGCTGCGATGTGCTGACATGGCAGCAGACGAACCAGAGCTTTTTCAGCGCGCTTCAGGTCGAGCGGAACGTCATGTTTCTGATCCTGACGCTGATCCTTATCGTTGCGGCGCTCAACATCGTGTCGGGCCTCATCATGCTGGTGAAGGACAAGGGACGTGACATTGCCGTGCTTAGAACCATGGGTGCGACACGCGGCTCCGTCATGCGGATATTCTTCATCTCGGGGGCCTCGATTGGCGTGGTCGGCACGCTGGCGGGCTTCGCGCTCGGCACGGTTTTCTGCCTGAACATCGAGACGTTGCGCGTCTGGCTTTCCGAGCTTTCGGGCACGGAACTCTTCTCGCCCGAAATCTATTTCCTCAGCCACATGCCCGCCGAGATCGATACGGGCGAGGTCGTTTCCGTCGTTGCCATGGCGCTTTTCCTGTCCTTTGCGGCGACGCTTTACCCTGCGTGGCGGGCGGCGTCGCTCGATCCGGTCGAAGCGCTGAGGTACGAATGATGGAGAATCCCGTTCTCAGCCTGCGCGGCATTCGCCGCATCTACCGTCAGGGCGAGGAAGAGCTGCGCATCTTCGAGGATGCCTCGCTCGACATCCGCGCCGGCGAGATGGTGGCGCTGGTCGGCCCTTCAGGCTCCGGCAAGTCGTCTCTGCTTCATATCGCCGGGCTGCTGGAAGCGCCGCAGGCGGGCGAGGTCGTCATCTCGGGCCGCGATTGCGTGCGCCTCGATGACGGCGAGCGCACCGAAGTCCGGCGCGGCGAAGTCGGCTTTGTCTATCAGTTCCACAATCTCCTTCCCGAATTCTCGGCGGTGGAAAACGTCGTTCTGCCGCAGATGATCGCGGGCGTGCCGCGCCGCAAGGCGGAGGAGTTCGCGCTTTATCTGCTGGGCCGCATGGGACTCGGGGCGCGGGCGACGCATCGTCCCGCCGAGCTTTCAGGTGGCGAGCAGCAGCGCGTGGCCATCGCGCGCGCGCTTGCCAACAAGCCGCGCCTTCTTCTCGCCGACGAGCCCACGGGCAATCTCGATCCCAAAACCTCGCACATGGTCTTCAACGAGTTGCTGGACGTTTGCCGGACGCAGGGCGTTGCCGCGCTGGTCGCGACGCATAATCTCGATCTAGCGAGCCATATGGATCGCGTCGTGCTGTTGCACGAGGGGAAGCTTCTCGAAGGCTCCGACGTCGCCTCGGCCTATCAGGGCCTCTGAGTCCCGGAATCAATCGATTCAATCGAACGAAACATCCAGTGCTATGCGTTGGACCCCGGCGGGCCCAGTCGGTGATCCTAGCCGCAGTCAGTGATCCGAGGAGATCAACATGTCTGCGAGCGAAACCCCGGCAGCCGCCATCCATCACCATGAACATGAAGCCTTGCGCAACGGGCTGATGCGAACGCTGCCGGGCATACTGCTGACGGCAATCATCGCGGTTGTCGCGACAGCGCTCCACCATGTCCCAGGTCTCGGCAGTTTCAGCTCGCTCATTTTGTCGATTCTCATCGGCATGGCGTTTCATAATTTCGTCGGTACGCCGAGACGAGCTAAGGCGGGCGTTACCTTTTCGTTACGGCGCATTCTGCGAGCGGCGATCATTCTGCTCGGTCTTCAATTGACTGTGACGCAGATTGCGACGGTTGGCGTCGCCGGTGTCGCGGGAACTGTGCTTACCCTCGGCGCGACTTTCCTCTTCACGCTTTGGGCGGGAAGGCGGCTCGGCGTCGACAGGGTGCTGTCGACGCTGATCGCCACAGGTACTTCGATCTGCGGAGCTTCAGCTGTTGTTGCCGCGAATGCGGTTGTCGATGGTGGCGACGAGGATGTGGCCTATGCGATTGCCACAGTGACGGTTTTCGGATCGCTCTCCATGGTGCTCTTTCCCGCGCTCGACTCGGTGCTGCATCTCGCGCCGCATGTCTATGGCTTGTGGAGCGGGGCATCCATTCACGAGATCGCGCAGGTGGTCGCGGCTACTTTTCAGGAAGGTCAGGATGCCGGGCATTTCGGCACCATCGTCAAGCTGACCCGCGTGTTGATGCTGGCGCCGGTCGTGCTCCTGCTCGCCTGGTTCTGGGATCGTGGTCGCGGGAAGAGTGGCGGTGGACGGCGCAAGGGCACGACGCCGTGGTTCGCGTTCGGCTTCCTGCTCATGGTGGGTGTGAATAGTTTCATGCCCATTTCCGGGGCGATTCACGACGGTGCGGCTGAAATCACCACTTTCATGCTTGCGATGGCGCTCGCGGCCATGGGGCTGGAGACGGATATCGCCAAGCTCAGGGCCAAGGGGCTGCGCCCGCTGGCGCTCGGGGCATCAGCCTGGGTGTTCATAACGACCTTCGGTCTGGCGATGGCGGCGATTGCCATGTAATGCTTTGAACGATCGTTTCGTTCAATGGAAAGCCCAGGCCCGCCCCGTGACCCTCGAACAGTTGCGCATATTCGTCGCCGTTGCCGAGAGAGAGCATGTGACGCGTGCCGCCGCGGCGCTGGGGCTTACGCAGTCGGCGGTCAGTTCCGCTATCGCGGCGCTTGAAGCGCGCCACGATACGCGGCTTTTCGATCGTGTCGGCCGGCACATCGAGTTGACCGCCGCGGGGCGCGATTTTCTCCTGGAGGCGCGCGCCGTGCTCGCGCGGGCGCATGCCGCCGAACTCGTTCTGAGCGAACTCGGCGCGCTTGGACGTGGCACGCTCAATGTGCAGGCGAGCCAGACTATAGCGAGCTATTGGCTG
>JAJXZC010000552.1 GCA_021780275.1 Pseudomonadota bacterium | reverse complement strand
GGTCACGCTTGAACTCAAGACGAGCTTCATTGGACGCGCCGACAAAGGCACGCTGATCGGCGAGGGCTGGGTGCGCCATCGCGGTAAGTCGATTGCCTTTGCCGAGGCCGAATTGCGCAGCGAGCAGGGCGAGATCGTCGCCCGCGCCAGCGCGACCTTCAAGGTCGGCGCCTGATTCCGCAAAGCTCCCATTTTTAATAATAAAGCACTTGCTTAACTATCAACGCCGCGATACTAAAGCATATGCTTAACCAATTGACCCAGCTCGATAAGGCCTTTCAGGCGCTCGCGGACCCGACGCGGAGGGCAATGGTGGAGCGCATGGCGCGGGGCCCCGTCTCGGTCAGCGAGCTGGCGCGGCCACTCGACATGTCGCTGCCCGCCGTCATGCAGCATCTCGCGGTGCTCGAGGCGTCAGGCCTCGTCCAGTCGCGGAAGGTCGGTCGCGTCCGCACCTGCCAGATCAATCCGGAAACGCTCAGCGCCGCAGAGCAATGGATCAATCAACGGCGGAACGAGTGGGAGCACCGCCTCGACAGGCTGGGCCGATATCTCGAAACATTGAAGACCGAAGGAGAAGAAAAATGAGCCCGTCGCCCGTTCGGATTACCCGCACCTTTCCCACCTTGCGCGAAACGGTGTTCAAGGCGTGGAGTTCCACGGATCATGTGAAGCGCTGGTTTGCACCGGCGGGCTTCACCATACCGCATGCAAAAGTGCGGATGCATGTCGGTGGCCCATTCGAAGTCTGCATGCGCGCACCGGACGGGACGGACCACTGGACACGCGGAACCTTCACTGAAGTCTCTCCGATCGACCGGCTCGTGCTGGACCTTTATGCCGAAGACCTGAGCGGCCATCGCTTGTTCCGGGCTCGAACGGAAGTGACCTTCGCTGACGCCGTTGGCGGCACGCGCATGGAAGTGGTGCAGAGCTACACCGTGCTCGATCCGACCGCCGCGCCGATGATCGAGGGTGCGCCCGTCGGCTGGAGCCAGACGCTGGAACGGCTCGACACGGAAATCGCACGAATGGACGGAAAGGCCGAAGCGGCGCGTTCCGTCGTGCATTCCATGTTTCATCTGGAACGTACCTATGACGCGCCGATTCACCGCGTCTTCGAGGCATTCTCGACCGACGCCGGCAAGACCCGGTGGTTCGGCGGCGATGCGAGCCAGTGGGAATCTCTCGAACGGCATATGGACTTTCGCGTCGGTGGCACCGAGCGAGCGAGCGGGCGCTGGCAAGGCGGCGTGGTCTCGACCTTCGATGCGATCTACCACGACATCATTCCGATGGAACGGATCGTCTACACCTACGAAATGCATCTCGACGACAAGAAGATTTCGGTGTCGCTTGCAACCGTTCAGTTCAAGCGCGTCAACGATGGCCGCACCACGCTGAAGATCACGGAGCAGGGCGCATTCCTCGACGGCTATGACGACGCCGGATCGCGCGAAGAGGGCACCGCCGGGCTTATGGATCGGCTTGGTTTGTCGCTCAAGCCCTGAGCCGCGGCAGTTCTGGTTGCGTGATGCTCTTGACAGGAGAAAAGGTCCAGCGGACTGTGGCCTCGAAGATGAGCGGCGAGGGGCGCATGTCTGAAAGAACCAAAAAGTTTGCAGATGAACTGGATGAACTGATCAAGGACGGCGAAATGCTATCCTTGGCAATGGAATATGATTGCGCGCCAGCCGCGTTTAAGAAGGCTTACCTACAAGCATTCAATGATGATGAAAAGGAACTGAAATCGTTCCTAGAGAGGCTGCCTGAATTCAAAAGCGAGTATCAAGCTTGGTATTCAAAAGCGCAGGCCGTGATAAAGCAAGTGATGCCCGACAGGCTTTCCGATTTCATATCTTATTTCGACGTTCCCAAGGGACGAAAGAACATCACGTTTCAGAATTACATGATCCGCGACTATTTGCAGGGGCTAAAGATAACACGTGGGTGGGAGAAGGAGGTTGTCGCGGATGGTAGTTCTGCAATTCCCGAGTTTGCCCAACAGCTAAATATGGTGAGAGCTGCCAAGGCTACGCTTGAATCCACATTGATGGACTTCAAGGCCGTACTGCAAGCCGATCTTTTTGACAGCGAGATTGAGACCGCAGGGGCCTTGACGAAGGCTGGGTATTTGCGAGCCGCTGGCGCGATTTGCGGTGTGGTTATCGAAAAACACCTTCTGCATGTTTGCAGCGTTCACGACGTGACCATCCGCAAGAAGAACCCGGGCATTTCAGAACTTAGCCAATTGCTTAAGGATGCAGACGTAACCACCGTGCCGCAATGGCGGTTCATTCAGCACCTCGCTGACATTCGAAACATTTGCGACCATGCGAAAGGGCGCGAACCAACGAAAGAGGAGATTGACGATTTGGTGGCCGGAGCAGAAAAGGTACTCAAGACGATCTTCTGATCTGTTTTTGATGCGCCCTCGTCGGCCCCATGCGACAACCTGAACCTTTTGCGGCGGTAGGCGCGAATGGCCGCTTTCGGAATGCCACGTCTGGGGACCGACGACGGTTTCGAGTTGAGTTTTCTGTGTGCAAGCACGGTGCCGAGGTTTGCGGCCTCGTGCTCAGAGGTCTGCTCTTGGCATCTAATGGCGGAAGGGGTGTCCTTTCTGAGGTGATTTCTTTTAGGCGCAGGAGTTCCCAAAAGTGCCTGTGCGCCAACGACTTCTTGCGTTTTTCGTTCCCACGTCGTTTTCTGTGTTCACATAAGTTCCCGAGTTGATTTGGGGGCTGATTTGTGGATTGCAGAGTTAGGCGGAAGGATCGCAGCAATGGCGCGCATCACGAATAAGCTCTCTGCCCTGAAGGTCGCTCGGCTCGCCAAGCCGGGACGCTATGCAGATGGCGCTGGGCTTTACCTGCAAATAGGGCCGGGCGGCTCCAAATCATGGCTTCTGAGGTTCATGCGCGACGGCAAGGCGCGGGAGATGGGTCTCGGCTCTGTTGAGCTCGTAACGCTCGCTGAGGCGCGGGAGAAGGTCATTCATGCCCGCCGGCAGCTTCTCGAGGGTGTAGACCCAATCGACGCGCGCCACACGGCCCGCATGCGCGCAGCAGAGGCCGTTGTCGCGGCCGTGACGTTCCGGAAGGCCGCGGAAGCCTATATCGCCGCTCATGCGGCTGGGTGGCGGAATGTGAAGCATGGCGCCCAATGGGAGGCCACCCTGAAGGCGTACGCTTATCCTGTCCTCGGTGATCTTTCGGTCGCCGCCATCGATACCTCGCTCGTCATGCGCTGCCTGGAGCCGATCTGGGGTGCAAAGCCTGAAACAGCGAGCCGTGTGCGAGGCCGCATTGAGGCGGTGTTGAATTGGGCCTCCGCGCGCGGCCACCGGCACGGAGAGAACCCCGCCCGGTGGCGCGGCCATCTCGATAAACTCCTCCCCGCGCGGTCGAAGGTAGCCCGCGTGACGCACCATCCGGCGTTGTCGTATGGCGAAATCCCAGCCTTCATGGCCGCACTGCGGTCCCACGCCGGCGTGGCGGCGCGGGCGTTGGAATTCACGATCCTGACCGCCGCCCGCACCGGCGAGGTGATCGGCGCAAAGGTTGGCGAGATCGACTTCAGCGCGAAGGTCTGGACTATCCCCGGCGAGCGCATGAAGGCGGGGCGCGAGCATCGCGTTCCTCTGAGCGACCGCGCACTTCAGATCGCCAAGACCGTGCCGACCAATGGCGTGTTCCTTTTTGCTGGCACTAAGAACCAGGCGCTCTCGAACATGGCCATGCTCCAGTTGCTAAAGCGCATGGGGCACGGGGATCTGACAGTGCATGGCTTTCGGTCGAGCTTCCGGGATTGGGCGGCCGAGCAAACGGGCTTTTCAAACGAGGTCGCGGAAGCAGCCCTCGCGCATGTAGTCGGCGACAAGACGGAAGCCGCATATCGGCGCGGCGATCTCTTCGAGAAGCGCCGCCGGCTCATGGAGGCCTGGGCGCGATATTGCAGATCAGCACCCGTCGAAGCCAGCGGGGCGATCATACGGCGGATTAGGGAGGCATGAATTGGAAGGAAACAGCATAGGCATTCGGGCCGCACACCTCTCCGATCTTTCGGTTTTGGATTACGACCGCATCGCGCTTGTGATGCTATGGCCGACTGGAAGCGATCTGGGCAAGCGCGCGACGGCGGCGCGCGACGGCATGGGGAAGGCGCTCGCATTCGAGCGGCTGTTCACTGCAGGCGTCTTCGAGCGAGGGGCCGGGCCTAACGAGCGGCAAAATATCCTAGAGCTCGCGCAGAAAATCCCGGCCAAAGCTGAATTCACACCGGACCTCAAGGACGCCATGCTGTGCGGATCGATAGCCGGAGGCATAGTTCGCCACGTCGTCGCGATGGCGACTCTCATGCCGGAGAAGGCCACCGTGACCGACGCCAAAAAGCTCTTGGCTGCGACATTTGCGCGCCAGTACAAATCGACGAAGAGCATTGATAACAAGCTCTGGCCGGCATATCGCCCTGTAGCGGCTTATTGGGCCGCTTGGATCACCTTAAACGAGACGCGCGGCGCAGTGGAGCAGTTGCCATGCCGCCCAGATGAGGTGCCGCTCTTCCTCGCGATCGCCGAGAAGTATCGCACTCGTGCTGAAAGCACCCGGCTGAAACAGCGCGGGGAGGAGACGTTGCTGAGAGCTGGGGAGACCCTAAGCCTCCCGGACAGCATCGTCTCTGAACTGCCGGAAATAGATATTGATTTCACGATGCGGGGCCTCGACTGAACTGTTCCCAAATTCTTCGGCGCAATCGGGAAAAGACAGGCTTCTGACAACGGACCATGTTCTCCGCATACCCAACAGGTACCGGGTTACTTCAGGAGAACACAGATGGCACCAAAAATTTTGCGTCGCCGCGAAGTCGAAGCCCTCACCGGCAGAAGCCGATCATCACTCTATCGCGACATGGAAGCCGGCAAGTTTCCGAAGCCGATTCAGCTCGGGGAAAAATCCATCGGCTGGCTTGAGAGCGAAATCGTCGCATGGATCGAGGAGCGCATCGTCGAGCGCGACGGCGCGTGACGGGGGGTATCGCCAATGGTCAGGCGACGCCACAACGCGAAAGGTCGCTCCGGTGAAGGCGGAAAGTTCGTCCAATTGCATCGGTGGTTTCTCGATACTGAAGCCTGGCGCGATCTCGATCCGGTTGCACGATGCGCTTACATCGAACTGTCGCGCCGCTATGGCGGGCCCGGCTCGAATAACGGGCGCATCAGCTTCTCAATCAGGGAAATGGCCGAGCGCCTGAACGTCAGCAAAGCAACGGCGGCGCGCGCTTTCGAGCGTCTACAGGATCATGGTTTCCTCGCCCAAACACGCAAGGGCGCCTTCAGCGTGAAGGTGCGCGTCGCGACCGAGTGGCGCCTGACAGAGTTCGCGGATGACGTCACCGGCGATCTGGCGACCAAGGATTTCACGCGGTGGAAAAAGCAAAACACGGTCTCACCAGAGGTACCGAACGGTCCTTGTAGTGAGACCGTACGGTCCACGTAGTGAGACAAGGGACCGACGAAATAGACCTCTACGGTTTCACCAGAGGGACCGTGAGGGCATTTCACGGTCTCACCAGAGGTACACATGTAGTCTACCAGGTGGTCACGCTGACAGAACGATTGGGATCGACGCGCGCTCCGCACCCGGAGCAATTGATAGACGGAATTGACACATGAAACCAAAATCGCCTATTTTGAAATCGTTCGAACGTTGCGAGGTGGCTTCATCCGCTGTTCGGCACCCTCCGGCGCAAGGTGGCTTTCATCCGCGCGGGATCCAAGCGGCCCTTATCGGCCGTCGATCTCGTTTGCAATGAGGCCGCGCGCATGACAGCTCTCCCAATCGAATATTCCCGCCTGATCGCGAACGCCGATCACGATGAAGCTCGACGCCTGGCCGAATTCGCGACGCGGCAAGCATTGATCAACGGCAAGATGGCCGAGGATCTCATTACCCTCATCGGCAAAGCGTCTGAGTTGATCCTCTGCGGTCGGACCTATGACGCGCTTCATGTGCTCGAGGAAATCAAAAACGCTGCCGCCGAGGTGAAGGAGGCCCGCCGTCATGGCTGACTTCCTCGCCCCCCTCGAATTCAAGCTCGCCGGCGACCGCGGCGAGATAAGCGGCTATGCGTCAGAATTCGGTGTGAAGGACGCTGGCGGCGACACGGTGCAGGCCGGCGCCTTCGGTGCCTCGCTGACGTCTACCAAGGCGGCCGGGCGCAAAGTGCCGATGCTCTGGCAACACCGGCCAGACGAGCCGATCGGTATATGGGATTCCGCGGTCGAAGATCGACGCGGCTTGAAGGTCTCCGGGCGCATCGTCCTCGAGACTTCGCGCGGGCAGGAAGCCTTCGCACTTGCTAAATCCGGAGCGCTCAACGGTCTCTCTATCGGATACCGCACGATCAAGAGCCGCCCGGACAGCGGGCGCGGACGTCTCCTCGACCAGCTCGATCTTGTCGAAATCTCGCTTGTCACTTTCCCCATGCTCGATAGCGCACGGATCAGCTCCGTGAAGAACGAAACAGCAATCACGCGCGCCGAGGTGAAGAACCACCTTCTGACAATGCCCGGGATGAACGGGAAGCTCGCTCGGGCCCTGCTTGCCAGCGTCGATTGGTCCGCCCTGAACGTCGAAGACGACGTCGATACGAAAGCGCGGCTCGCCGACGCGCTCCGCCGTCACTCTTCCGAACTCGACAAAATCACCAAAGGATAAAATCATGAATTTGAAGATCGAGACCAAAGACCGCGGCGACAACGAGCCGGACATCGCCGAACTCTTCGAGGACTTCGCCGCGAAAGCCGAAGGAACCCTCACCGCCATGCAGAAGCGCATGGACGAGCTGGAGAAGAAATCCAATCGCCCGTCGCGCCCCGGTGGCGGAAACGAAGGCGCCGAGACGAAAGGCGATCTCCAGGCCGAATACAAGGCGCTGGCAGCCTTTATCGCTACCGGCGACGAAACTGAGATCAAGGCGATGGCGACCGACAGCGATCCTGCCGGCGGCTACGTCGTCTTGCCGCAAATGTCGGCGGGAATGACCAAGCGGATTTTCGACCAGTCGCCGATCCGGCGTCTCTCGCGCGTCATCACGCTCGATGCCGCCGACGCCTGGGAGGAGCCGGTGGATAAAAACGATATCGGCGCGGAGTGGGTAGGGGAGCGGCAGACGCGCTCGGCAACCGCAACGGCGGACCTCGGCCTGCTCAGCATTCCGCTCCATGAGATTTGGGCGCAACAGCCCGTCACTCAGAAACTACTCGACACGAGCTTCATGAACATCGGCGCGTGGGTGGAAACCAAGATCGCCGACAAGTTCGCGCGCACCGAAGGCAAGGGCTTCGTCGACGGAAACACGCCGCTCCAGCCGCAGGGCTTCATGACGCTCAGCACAAGCGCCTTGGGCGACATGGACGGGCGACCTTCGGACGCATTTCAGCATGTGAACAGCGGCGCGTCGACGGCGGTCACGGCTGACAGTCTACGCGACTTGTACTGGGCGCTCAGGGCACCGCACCGCGCGA
>JAJXZC010000299.1 GCA_021780275.1 Pseudomonadota bacterium | reverse complement strand
TTAGCGAGGCATTCATGAACCGGCACGGGCCGCGATGGATGCGAGCCTTTGCGAGGTTTTCGAAGATGGTTGAAGCGTGGGGATATCCGCCGATCGATTACCGGATCAGTTTCCGGCGCCGCGCAAGTGCGCGACGAAAAATTCGTGCCTTGATCGACAAGCACCCCGATTTCGTCGTGGTAGCTCACGGAGAGGTAATTCGAGAGAACGGCGAAGCCTTTTTACGGCGCGCGTTCTCGTGGCTCCTCTGATGGCGCAGCCTCACTGTTATTGTTACGCCGCGATCGATGTCGACGACCGGAAGCGGACATTCCCAACGGAAGATATGGGTCAACGGCGGTCCGCGTTCAAGCGAGGGTCGCTCGATGAACTCGTCAGCGAGAACGCCGTTTCAGACGACGATCGCGTTGCGCCTGCGCCTTTGCGTAGCTGTCTTTCAGATAGTCGATTAGCGCCTGCAGGTGCTTGCATAAATCGTCTGCATCGCGGCGCTCCAATGCCCGCAGCATGTGTTCATGGTGCGTAATGATGGTGCTGCGATCACGCACGTAGACGATGACCATATTGGTAACCGGCACGAGCGATTCAATCATGGCGTACATGACGAATCGCAGCATTGTGTTCTGCGTAGCGTCGATGATGGCGCGATGGAACTGCACGTCGGTCGCACAGAAATCTTCGTCGCTCAGCGCCGGATCGCGCTGGCGCTCGAGCGTCTCATGCAGGGAGGCGAGCACTTTCTTGGTCATCTTCTGCACGGCGATACGGCAGCAAAGACCCTCGAGCTGAATGCGCGCGTCGGCGATCTCCTCCATGTCGAGGCCGCCGACCGTCACGAGCATGGTAGCGGCAGTCGTGACATTCTCCGCCAGCTCCTGCAGCGTGAGGCTGTTGACGAACGTCCCCCCGGCGGGCCCGCGCTTTGACGATATGAGGTTTTGTGCGGCAAGACGCTTGAGCGCTTCCCGGACAGTCGGCCGCGACACGCCATAGCGCGCGGCCAGCTCCTCCTCCGTCGGCAGACGTTCGTCGCCCTTCAGGCGGCCTTCCAGGATCGCGGAGCGAATATGCTCCGCGATCTGCTTCGCCGCACTTTTGGTTACGATCTGCTCGTCGCCGAACATGCGTTATTCCTGGTTTGCGCCAACGATTCGTCGGCGCACGTTCATTTGGACATAGCAACAACCGTCCGGCCGCGCACCCGCCCGGCCAGAATCTCGGCGCCCAGGCCGAGAACTTGAGCGAGGCTGACCTGCGATGCGACAGCCTCCAGGTCCTTGGACGACAGGGCCGAGGCAAGCCGATCCCAGGCTTCGGTGCGCCGCTTCTTCGGGCAATTGACGGAATCCACGCCGATCAGGGAGATGCCGCGCAGGATGAACGGGGCGACGGTGGTCGGGAGATCCATGCCGCCTGCCAGGCCACAGGCCGCGACGGCGCCCTCATAGGCGATCGAAGCCAAGACGTTGGCCAGCAGCACGCCGCCGACGGTGTCAACGCCGCCTTTCCAGTGCTCGCCCTGAAGCGGCTTGCCCGGCGCCTGCAACTCCGCGCGATCGACAAAGTCTGCCGCGCCCAACGACCTCAGATAGTCGTGCTGCTCGGGGCGGCCGGTAACCGCGGTGACCTTGAAGCCGAGCTTGGCGAGCAGCGCGACGGCGACGGACCCCACCCCGCCAGCCGCGCCGGTCACGACGACTTTGTCGCCGGCCTGCAGACCCGCGCGCTCCAGCGCCATGACGCAGAGCATCGCCGTCAAGCCGGCTGTCCCGATCACCATCGCGGCGCGATTTGTCATGTCCTGCGGCGTCTTCACCAGCCATTCCGACTTCACACGCGCGCGCTCGGCGAAACCGCCAGACCAACCCTCGCCCACGCCCCAACCAGTGAGGATCACGCGGTCGCCCTTGGCGAATTCAGGGCTATCCGAGCTACGCACGACGCCTGCGAAGTCGATCCCGGGGATGATCGGAAACTTGCGGAGAATCCGGTTCTTGTTCTGAAGCGCGAGGCCATCCTTGTAGTTCAGGGACGAAAATTCGACGTCGACCAGCACGTCGGCTGCAGGCAGGTCCGCGTCCGTGATGCTCTCGAGCTTCACCGTCACCGGCCCCTTGTCGCCGTCCTGCCGGGCGACGATCGCTTGAAACTGCGGCATGCGTACTTCCTCCTCGAAATCTGCAACGAGCGTACCTTACAAATATTTGTTTGACAAATAGGGAAATGCATCGGAGCATCCGCCTCGGCGTTCAGCCCAAGGGAGGAAACAATGCGAAAGACTGCGCTTGGCGTGATCGCGGCGCTGACAGCCGCAATGCCGGCGATGGCTGCGGATATGCCGACATTCCGTGTCGGCGTCCTGAACGATCAGTCCGGATTGTATGCGGATATCGCTGGTCCCGGTTCAGTCGAGGCCGCAAAGATGGCCGTCGAGGATTTCCAACCGGAAAAGCATGGCTTCAAGGTCGAGGTCGTCGCGGCTGACCATCAGAACAAGCCGGACATCGGCGCCTCCATCGCCCGCAAGTGGTTCGATGTAGAGAACGTCGATGCGATCGCCGACGTGCCGACATCGTCCGTGGCGCTGGCCGTCTCGCAGATTGCAAAGGACAAGGACAAGACGTTCCTCATCGCCAGCGCCGGCAGCTCGGACCTGACTGGCAAGGCGTGCACGCCGAACAACGTCCATTGGACCTATGACACCTGGGCGCTGGCTAACGGCACCGCGCGCGCCGTCATCGCCAGCGGCGGCAAGTCCTGGTTCTTTCTGACGGCCGATTACGCGTTCGGGCAGGCGCTCGAGCGCGACGCATCTGAAATCGTCAAGGCGAACGGCGGCACTGTCGTGGGGCGTGTGCTGGCGCCGTTCCAGACGCCGGACTTCTCGTCCTTCCTGCTGCAGGCGCAGCAGAGCAAGGCGTCGATCATCGCGCTGGCCAACTCCGGCGGCGACACGATCAACTCGCTGAAACAGGCGCAGGAGTTCGGCATCATGGCGGGCGGCCAGAAGATGGCAGGCTTGCTGGTGTTCCTGTCGGACGTGCACGCTATGGGTCTGCCGATCGCCAAGAACCTGTTGCTGACCGAAGCCTTCTACTGGGACATGAACGACAAGACGCGCGAATGGACCAAGCGCTTTGCGCCGCGCAATGCCGGCAAGTACCCCACGATGAACCAGGCGGGGACCTACGCCTCGGTCCTTCACTGGATGAAGGCGATCGCGGCGATGGACAAGGCTAAGGCAAAATCCGGCGCGGCGGTTGTCGCCACGATGAAACAGATGCCGACCGACGATCCACTGTTCGGCAAGGGCAGCATTCGCGCGGACGGCCGCACGATCCACGACATGTACCTGTTCCAGGTCAAGACGCCCGAGGAATCGAAGAAGCCTTACGACTATTACAAGCTCGTGAGCACGGTGCCCGGCGACAAGGCGTTCCGGCCGATGGACGCGGGCGGCTGCCCACTGGTCAGTGCAGGCGCGAAGTAAGACAATCCAAACACCCGAGGCGGCGGCGCAGCTTGCGTCGTCGCTTCCGTCAAAAGATTCGCGACGCGGCGAACAAATTGCTCAGCGGAGGAAAGATGGATTTCGAGACGATCTCTTATCGCGTCGAGGACGCCGTCGCGCACCTGACGCTGTCGCGGCCGGCACGCACCAATGCGCTCAACGGCCGTATGCTCGAGGAGATCAACGCCGCGATGGATCTCGTCGAGGCCGATGCGAACGCCAAGGTCGTGATCGTCTCGGGCGCCGGTTCCGCTTTCTCCTCCGGTTTCGACCTCAAGGAGCAGATGGAGCGTCGTCCGACGGGCTTCGATCAGTGGAAGCCGATTCTGCGCAAGGATTTCGACGCGGTCATGCGCTTCTGGCATTGCCCGAAGCCAACGATCGCCGCTGTACGCGGCCCCTGCCTCGCGGGCGCGTTCGAACTGAGTCTTGCCTGCGACATGACGATCGCGAGCGAGACGGCCTTCTTCGGCGAGCCAGAACTCAAGTTCGGCGCCGGCATCGTTGCGATGGTGCTCCCCTGGCTCATCGGCCCGAAGGTCGCCAAGGAAATCATCTACCTCGGCGAAGATCGCCTGTCGGTTCAGCGCGCGCGCGAACTCGGCATCGTCAACAAGATCGTCGCCGATGAGGCGCTGGAGGCGGAAACAGCGCTCGTCGCGCGGCACCTGTGTGCGATCGATCCAAACCTCCTGAAACAGACCAAGCGCGCCATCAACCAGACGCTGGAACGTCAGGGCATGCTCGATGCGCTGGAGACAGCGCTCGCGATCGATCTGGAGATTGAAGGGCCGGGGTCGCCGGACAAGATGGCGTTCATGGACATTGCGCGCGCCGATGGACTGAAAGCGGCGCTCGCCTGGCGCGACGCACGTTTCCCGGTGCGAAAGTGAACGCCGCAAATCTCGCCAATTCCGTCCTGAATGCGCCGGCGTTCGCAAAGGCGAGCGCCGGCGAGCTTGGCGAGGCGGCGATGTCGTCGCACGAGATTGCGCGCGCGGCGCAGGAAATGGCTGCCGATTTGCACAATGCCGGTGTCGCGCTGAATGAACCGATCGTGCTCTTCATTTCGAACACGCCACGCGACATCGTCGGGTTTCTGGGCATCTGGCTGTCCGGCTGCGTTGCTGCGCCCATTCATGCTGCGACGCCCGCGCCCGCCGTGCAGGGACTGATCACGCGCCTGGGCGCCCGAATGGCCGTCCGGGCCGGCGCGCTCGAACTTCTCGGCGCCGCGCCGCCCCCCGCGCGTCCGCTGCTCGAAGGCGCAGCGCTCATAGTCTTCACGTCGGGAAGCACGGGCCAGCCGAAAGGCGTCGTTGTCACGCACCGAGGTCTGGTCTGGAAGCTCGGCGCGCTCGCGCGCCTCATTGCGCCGACTACAGGCGATGTCGTCGTCGTTCCGCTGCAACTGACCTTCATCTTCGGCATCTGGGTCAGCCTGCTCAGCCTTATATCGGGCGCACGGCTGCTGCTGGCCCCGAAATTCTCCGCTGCGGCGCTGACTTCGCACGGCGAGCAAATAACCATTCTGGCGGCGGTGCCGACGCTCTTACGCGCAATCGTCGCCGACGAGAACGTGCACGCGTCTGGGCTCGCTAAGATACTGACCGGCGGCGAGCCGTTCAGCCCGGCGCTCGCGGGCAAGCTCGGGGCTCTATTCCCGCAAGCGGGCGTGTTCGACCTGTTCGGGCTTACGGAAACCGGCTCCTGCGATTTCTGTGCGCGTCCTGAAGATAGCGTCTCGGCGCGCGGTACGATCGGTCGAACCACGGAAGGTGTCTCCTTCCGCATAGCCGAGCAACCGGCGCTCGGGCTTGCTGCGGGTGTTGGCGAGTTGCAGATCAAGACGCCCGCCGTCATGGCTGGCTATCTCGACGACCCTGCGCAAACAACCGCCGCTTTTGTCGATGGCTATTTTCGCACCGGCGATCTTGCGACCATCCGCGCCGACGGGGCTGTGCAACTCGTTGGTCGTTCCAAAGACGTGGTCTCGCGCGGCGGCAACAAGATCGCACCATTGGAGATCGAAAATCTGTTTGCGCAGCATGAGAGCGTCGCAGCCGTTCTTGCCTTCGGCGCGCCGGACGCGCGGCTCGGCGAAAGCCTGCACCTCATGGTCGTCGCGCGCGATCCCCGATTGAGCGAAACAGAACTGCGATCTTGGGCGAAGGACCGGCTCGAACGGTTCAAGACGCCGGACGCCTTTCATTTCGTCGATGCGCTGCCAGCCGGCCGGACCGGCAAGGCGGACCGCGCCGCCGCGCGATTGTTTCTCGAAAAGCGTGGCGCATGAACAACCCCGAGAGCCATCTGCCGTCACTGCGCACGGTCGGACTGACCGCTGTCGCAATGCTGGCCTTTGCCGCCAATTCTATTCTGTGCCGTCTCGCGCTGGCGCACGCGTCTATCGATCCGGCAAGCTTCACGCTCATCCGCATCGCCTCGGGCGTCGTCACGCTCTGGCTGATTCTCGCACTATCGGGTAGGGCTCGCGTCGTTGCGGGTTCCTGGCGCGCAGGTCTGGCGCTGTTCGCGTACGCGGCCGCCTTCTCCTTTGCCTATATCACGCTGTCTGCGGGCTCCGGCGCTCTGCTCCTGTTCGGTGCAGTTCAGGCGACGATGGTCACGACCGGTCTCGTGCATGGGGAACGCCTCGCCGGCCTGCAATGGATGGGCTTCATCGCCGCACTCGGCGGCCTTGCCGCGTTGCTGGCGCCCGGCGTCTCGGCGCCGCCCATTGTCGGCGCGGCCCTGATGCTGGCGGCCGGCGTCGCATGGGGCGCCTATTCGCTGTTCGGGCGGGGCGCGACCGATCCGTTGGCGGCTACCGGAGGCAATTTTTTGCGCGCGCTGCCGATGGCGGTCGTGTTGCTGGCGGTGAGCGGGATCTTCGGCCTGAAGGCTGAGACATCCGGGATCGTGTATGCGATCCTGTCGGGCGCGGTTGCGTCGGGCCTCGGCTACACGATCTGGTACGCCGCGTTGCCCGGCCTCTCACCAGCGCAAGGCGCATCGGTACAACTCAGCGTTCCCGTGATCACGGCGATCACCGGAACACTGATGATCGGGGAAACGATCACTATCAGGCTCGCACTCTGCTCGATCGCCATCCTGGGCGGCATCGCGCTCGTCATCGGCAGCAAACCGAAGCGCTGATGGGGCTGCTCGGAAGCAGACCTTTCGAGCGTCTCAGTTGGGTCAACGGCTGTCCGTTTCTGCTTGCGGAAAGGTTGCGCCACGAGCCGCCATAGACTTGCGGTTAGATTCCGGACGTTCGCCAGACGTCCGAGCTACGACCGCTGTTCGGCCACAAGCCACGGGGGAGGATCGACCGGTTGCGGACTCTCGACTTCGGAAGCCCGGGAAACGAGAGCTTGCAACTTTGGCGTGCATCAAAGAATACGCGGCGATATGTTGTCGTTCCCACCGCGGGGGTAGCTCATGGAAATTTCGCGCAGAACGCTCTCCACAAGTCTGGCGACGCTTGGGGTCGCAGGCATTGTAACTCCATCGCACGCCGACGGGCTGATCGACGATCTGATCGGTGCAAAGGAAGACTTCCTCGCCGCGTCGGACGCCTACATTTACGGCTATCCGCTCGTCACGATGGAAATGACACGCCGGGTCATTACAAACGTCGCCTCGGTGGAGGGCACCCGTGGTCCGATGGGGCAGTTCATCCGCCTGCGGTCCTATCCAGACGCCAGCTTTCGGGACGTGACTGCACCCAATGCAGACACGCTCTACACCATGACATTCCTAGATGTCGGCAAAGAGCCGTGGATTCTTAGCCTACCGGATATGAAGGGGCGCTACTTCCTGTTCCCGATGCTCGACGGTTGGACCGATGTGTTCCAAGTTCCCGGCACGCGCACGACTGGTACGGGCGCTCAGACCTACGCCATCACCGGGCCGGGTTGGAAGGGAATGTTGCCGAGCGGCGTCGTCGAGTACAAGTCGCCAACGTCTATCGTCTGGATTCTCGGCCGCATCTATTGCACGGGCACGCCGGAGGATTATGCGGAG
>JAJXZC010000245.1 GCA_021780275.1 Pseudomonadota bacterium | reverse complement strand
CTCAACAACCGCGAAGTGCTGAGCATGTGCACACTGCTGCTCACCGCTGGCAATGTGACGACGACGGACCTCATCGGCAACGGCATCCATGCGCTGCTCACACATCCGGCCGAACTCGCCAAGCTCAAGGCCGACCCTTCGCTCATCGTGAACGCCGTGGAGGAAATGCTGCGCTATGACGGGCCGGTGACGGATTCAGGCCGCCATGCCGACCGCGAGATGGTGATCGGCGGCTGCCCCATCGAGAAGGGTCGCACGGTCACGACCTCGCTCGCGGCGGCCAATCACGATCCTTCCGTTTATCCCGATCCGCACAAGTTCGACGTCACCCGCGCCGATACGCATAACCAGTCCTTCGGCGGCGGCATGCATATCTGCCTCGGCGCGCCGCTTGCGAGGCTTGAAGCACAGATCGGCATCAATATGCTGCTGGCGCGTTTTCCCAATATCGCCCTCGGTCGGGAGCAGGCGGTGCGGCGGCACCTGCCCGCTTTCCGGGGCTTCGAACGAATGGTCGTGACACTGTGACGGCAAGCTGGAATGAGATGACGACTGCGCTGGGCTTTTCGCGCCTCTTCGAGGAGGGCAAAGCCGATCCGCGCGAGGTGACGGAGTTCTTTCTCGACCGCGCGAAAGAGGCAGACCCCGATCATCGCGTCTATCACCTCCTCACCGAACGACGTGCGCGCGCCGAAGCGGAGGCCGCCGCGGATCGCGCAAAGCGCGGGCTTCGCCGCCATGCGCTGGACGGCGTGCCTCTCTCCTGGAAAGACCTTTTCGACAGCGCGGGCGACGTGACGCCCGCGGGCTCGCTCGCGCTCAAATCGCGCGTTCCGGCGCGCGACGCGGAAGTGCTGGCGCGGGCGACGCGGGCCGGTGCCGTCTGCCTCGGCAAGACCAACATGACGGAGATCGCGTTTTCGGGCCTCGGCATCAATCCGAAAATGGGCACGCCCGCGAATGCCTTCGATGATGCGATCGAACGCGTGCCGGGCGGCTCGTCTTCGGGCGCCGCCGTCTCGGTGGCACGGGGACTCGCGGCAGGTGCCATCGGCACCGATACGGGCGGCTCGGTGCGCATTCCCTCCGCATGGAACGGGCTCGTCGGATTGAAGACGACGGCTGGACGCATTCCGCTCGACGGCACGGTGCCGCTCTCGCCTACATTCGATACGATCGGCCCGCTCGCGCGTGATGTGGCCGATGCGGCGGCGCTCTTCTCGCTACTCAACGCTTCGAAGCCGTTCGAGCTCGAAGGCGTCGATCTCAACAATGCTACGCTCTGGCTTCCGGGCGGCATCGGCTGGAGCGATCTCGACGAGGGTGTGGCGGCGGCGCTCGACCTTGCGATACGCCGGCTCGTTCATGCGGGCGCGCGCATCGTCGAACATAAATTGCCCGAACTCGACGAGATCGACGCGCTGGCATGGGGCGGCGGCGCAAGCCGCCTTGTCGCCGAAGCCTATGCGATCTGGCACGAAACGCTCGCCGCGAATGAAGCGGTCGTCTATCTCCCTGTCTTCGAGCGCATGATGGCGGGCGTTTCGATCAGTGCCGCCGATTTGCTGAAAGCCGATGAGATGCGGAAGAGGATCGCCAGCCGCTATCTTGCCGCGACGGCGGGCGTCGACGCCGTACTGCTTCCCACCGTCGCGATTACGCCGCCGCCCATCGCCGCGCTCGAAGCGGGCGGGCCGGATTACTTCAAGGCGAATCGCATGGCGCTGCGCAATACGACCATCGGCAATCAACTGGGCCTTTGCGCGGTGACGCTGCCCGCCGGTTACGACGCGGCGGGCATTCCCGTAGGGCTGATGTTGCAGGCCGCACCTGACGGCGAAGAAAAGCTGCTGCGCATCGCGCGTGCCGTGGAGAAGGTGCTGAAGTAGCTTTTCGTCATGCCGGACTTGATCCGGCATCCATCTTCAATCGTGCCGTGAGGCAAAGATGGACCCCGGATCAGGTCCGGGGTGACGGTTTAATTTGAATCGTCGCCACAACCACAGAAACATCACCCGAACAAAAAGCCCCGGAGTTTCCTCCGGGGCTTTCGTCTTTTCGTGCGATGCGTTTTAGCGCACCGGTGCCATGCGGGCGCGGTCTTCAAGCGCGCGCTTCTGGATGTAGGAGTAGATCGCGTCGACGTCTTCCTTCGAGAGAAGATCGGCGAAGCTCGCCATGCCGCGATCCTTCAGCATACCGCCGCGCACGATTTCCTGGAAGTTCTCGCGCGTGGCTTCGCTCATGCGCCGCAGATCCGGCGTGACGCCCGGCGAGATCGCCAGCGCGCCGTGGCAAAGCATGCAGGTACCGGCAAAGGCGACTTCACCCTTGCGGATCTGCTCCTTCGACGCGGTCAACGCCGGCCATGCCGGGATCGACTGATCGCGCTCTGCAAGTTTCGGCAGTTCGGTAGTGCCGCCGATCTTGTAGACGAGCAGCTTTCCGGCATTGCCGTACTTCGCCGCAGCCGAAACACGCGCATCGCCCGAGGTGATGTTGACGCCCCCCCAGCCTGCGAGCACGGCGAGATATTGCACGCCATCGACCTCATAAGTGATGGGCGGCGCAACAATGCCGGTCTGCACATCCTGATCCCAGACCTTCTCGCCCGTATCGGCCTTGTAGGCGATCAGATGACCAAGCGCCGTGCCCTGGAAGACGAGATTGCCGGCCGTCGTCACCACGCCGCCATTGAGCGGCGCGGGATATTCGACCTGCCACTTCACCTCGCCCTTGATCGGGTCCCAGGCTTTCAGATAGCCGTGGCTCGGCGGCATTTCAGGAAGGGCCTTGATCGCGTCGATATAGGCTTCCCAGTCGAGGCCCGGATTCCACCAGTTCTTCTTAACCGTGAACTTGTGGTCCTTCTTCCACTCCGACGAAAGGGAGTAAATGCCGGCGATGTCCTGCGTGGGCAGATAGACGAGGCCCGTCTGCGGATTGTAGGCCATGGGATGCCAGTTATGGCCACCATTGGCCGACGGCAGAACGAACTGCGTCTGCTTCTGATAGTCGCTGACCGGCAATTCGACGGGGCGTCCCGTCTTCATGTCGACATGGCTCGCCCAGGTGACTGACACGAAGGGCTTCGCCGACAGAAGCTCGCCCGTTTCGCGGTCGAGCACATAGAAGAAACCGTTCTTCGGCGCATGCAGGATGAGCTTGCGCTGCTTTCCTTCCCAGGGAAGGTCGACGAGCATCATGGGCTGCGTCGAGGTGTAGTCCCAGTTGTCGCCCGGCGTCTCCTGGTAATACCACTTCATTCTGCCGGTCTCGGGATCGAGCGCGACGATCGAGGAGAGATAGAGATTGTCGCCGCCACCTGGAGAGCGGATGTAGCGCGTCCAGGGCGAGCCGTTGCCGGTGCCGACATAGAGGGTGTTGAGCTTCGGGTCATAGACCATCGAATCCCACGGCGTGCCGCCGCCGCCGACCTTCCACCACTCGCCGCCCTTCCATGTCGGAATGGCCTTTTCAAGTTCGGGATTTTCGATCGGCTTCGAGGGGTCGCCCGGCACGGTGTAGAAGCGCCAGACCTGCTTGCCGGTTTCTGCGTCGTAAGCGGTCAGGTAACCGCGCACGCCATATTCGCCGCCGCCATTGCCGATCAGCACCTTGCCGTTGATGACGCGCGGTGCGCCGGTCGAGGTGTAGGGCGCGCCGGGAACGGTGTTGACCTTCCAGACGACATGGCCGTCCTTCGCGTCGAGGGCGAAGAGGCGACCATCGAAGCTCGCCACATAGACCTTGCCCTTCCATACAGCCGCGCCGCGATTGACGACGTCGCAGCAGCCGTAGCGGCCCCACTCGCCGGGCACTTCCGGATCGAAGCGCCACAGCTCCTTGCCGGTCTTCGCATCAAGCGCCGCCGTAATGCCCCAGGAGAGCGTCGTGTACATGACGCCGTCGACGACGATGGGCGAGGCCTCGAGGCCGCGCACCGTGTCCGTGTCGTAGGACCAGGCAAGACCGAGCTGGCCGATATTCTTGTCGTTGATCTGATTGAGCGGCGAGAAGCGCTGCTCGTCATATGTGCGACCGTAGGCAAGCCAGTTGCCGGGTTCGCTATCCGCATTGGCGACGCGGGCGCCGTCCACATCGGCCGGCCCCTTATACTCTTTACCCGGAGCTTTTTCGCCGACCGCGATCGACTGCCCGGGGGCGCCATCGCCCTTTGCCCTGATGAACTGCCAGCCGACCGCCGCGGCGAGCGCCACACAAACCGCAACGCTTAGCGCCGCGGGCCACGTCCTGCCCGATGTCTGAGCCATGACCTCCCCATCCCTGTTCGTTTCCCTGTGAAATGCGGACTGCCCGTCCGCACTCACTGTCCGGGCTCTGCTGCGGCCCTTCGACGGCGGAACTTTAGAGGAGGAGTGCAAAGCGCGAAAGCCAGGCCGGGGCCTTCTCGCACTCAATTTTCCCGCATGCGCCACACCACGGCCAATCAATGCCCAAAACTTGTGCGTTTGGATGATTTTGCACTTTTATTGGGCATTTTTATTGCCCATAGTCATGAGCCACCAGCCCTATGTGCCAGAAATGCGGGCCGAATCAATGGGCTACCTGACTCTTGATCGTTCGGCACGGTTCTTGAGAACACTTGTCGCCCAAGCGCCGCTGCGTGCATCGCTTGCACAATCAAACGGGCGCCCGAGCATTCAAAGCCGGGGGGCAGTGACCCGGCAGTCAATGGAGAGACGGATGACTGAGACAGGAAAGGAAAAGGGGGTCTTGCGACACATCCCCCTTGGAGTTGCAGCGACAACGCTGGCGCTCCTCGGTTCGGTAGGCAGTGCCTTCGCAGACGAAGCCCCGAAGATCGACAGCGGTTCGACGGCATGGATGCTCACATCCTCCGCCCTCGTGCTTCTGATGACGATCCCGGGCCTTGCCCTCTTCTACGGCGGCATGGTGCGCAAGAAGAACGTGGTGGCGATCACCGCGCAGAACTTCGCGATTACAGCGCTCGTGACCGTCCTGTGGACGATCATCGGCTATTCGCTCGCCTTCCGTGACGGCGGCGCGCTGCAGGCCTATATCGGCGGCTTCGACCGCGTCTTCCTGAAGGGCCTGGCGGTGGGCAATGTTTCGGGCGTCATTCCCGAAAGCGTCTTCATGGTCTTCCAGATGACCTTCGCGATCATCACGCCGGCGCTCATCACGGGCGCCTTCGCCGATCGCATGAAGTTCTCCTCGCTGCTCGCCTTCATGGGCCTGTGGCTGATCTTCATCTACGCGCCGGTCTGCCATTGGGTCTGGGGCGGCGGCTTCCTCGGCACCGCAGGCGTTCTCGACTTCGCCGGCGGCACGGTCGTTCACATCAACGCCGGCATTGCCGGTCTCGTGACCTGCCTCGTCCTCGGTCCGCGCAAGGGCTACGGCCACGAAAACATGGCGCCGCACAACGTCGTGCTCACCATGATCGGCGCCTCGCTGCTGTGGGTCGGCTGGTTCGGCTTCAACGCGGGTTCGGAACTCGCCGCCGATGGCCGCGCCGGCTTCGCCTTCATCGTCACGCAGATCGCGACCGGCATGGCCGCCATCGCCTGGATGTTCGCGGAATGGGTCGTCCACAAGAAGCCGACGCTTCTCGGCATGTGCTCGGGCGCCGTCGCCGGCCTCGTCGCCATCACCCCGGCCTCGGGCTTCGTCGATCCGGTCGGCGCGCTCTGGATCGGTCTCGCCGCCGGCATCATCTGCTTCATCGCCTCGACCGCTGTGAAGCGTGCGCTGGGCTATGACGACGCTCTCGACGTCTTCGGCGTGCACTGCGTTGGCGGCATCGTCGGCGCGCTCCTCACCGGTGTCTTCGCCACGATGGCGGTCACGGGTGCGACTGCGCCGGTCGGCGCCATCGACGGCAACTGGGCCCAGGTCATGACCCAGGTCAAGGGTGTCCTCTACACCCTGGTCTACTCGGGCATCGGCACCTTCGTGCTCCTCATGGTCGTGAAGATCTTCTTCGGTCTCCGCGTCTCGCCGCAGGAAGAAGTCGAAGGCCTCGACATCAACCTGCATGGTGAGGTGGTTCAGTAAGCACTGCCCTTCTGGGCCAGTTGCGGACAGGGGCGCCCCTCCAGAGACACTGGTTGGGCGCCCTTTTTTTCAGGCCGGTATCGATTTCCCGACAGTGCGGAATTGCCGCGACGCAACCTGCACAAGAAAGCGGCATCTGCCTTCCAATACGCGAACTGGCTCTCTTCGGCCGTGTACAGAACTTTGCCGCTTTCGCTTCTTCAACCGGAAGTAAACGTGAAAACAAGAGCTTACGGCGTTTTTCACCTACGGCACGGTTCTTGATTAATGGTGAATAGTGGTGGCCGGCGCCTTCAAGGCTCTCCGGTTCGAGTGATCAGAATTTCCGTAAGGCCGCGAGGCCGGACGGCGGCAAGCAAAAGAGGAAACCAAAATGAAGCTCGTTGTGGCGATCGTGAAGCCCTTCAAACTCGACGAAGTCCGCGAGGCTCTGACCTCGCTCGGCATCGAGGGTCTGACCATTTCCGAAGTCAAAGGCTACGGAAGGCAGAAGGGCCAGACAGAAATCTATCGCGGCGCTGAATACGCCGTGAACTTCCTGCCCAAGATCAAGATCGAGGTGGTGGTGCCTTCCGATCTCGTCGCGAAGACGGTGTCGGCAATCAGCGGCGCGGCCAAGACCGGCCAGATCGGCGACGGCAAGATCTTCGTCGTGCCGGTTGAATCGGCTCTCCGCATCCGCACCGGCGAAACCGACTCGGACGCAATCTGATCCAGCAATAGCCCGGCGGCGAAGGTCAGGCGCCTTCGTCGTCGGGTGGCCCCTTCCATTACGCGCCCCTTCCGGCCTCCTCCGGCTGCAAGGCGTCCCTCCAGGAGAGCCCGGAACTCCCTCTTCCGGGCTCTTTCTGCCTAATATTTTTGCGGAATGCCTAGAAATCGGGACCGATATCTGGGCGATTTTCTGCTGAATACTTTCTCGCTCTGGCGCCGATAACGCCAAGTGATTGATTTTCCCTGCTGAAAAATCTGGCAGCCACATGGCATGCCCCTTGATTGGGCAATGTGCCTGTCCAAAAGGACGGCAACAGGTCGCCTCATAGGCAATCCAGAAAAAGAAGGGCCCGAAACGCCGCTCACCTGAGCGGCCAAGGGCATGGCAGGGAAGACATCTCCAATGAACCCGACCGGACCCGGCGTCTCCAACGGCGCGGACGTCTTTTTTATTCTCATGGGCGCCATCCTCGTCTTTGCGATGCATTCGGGCTTCGCCTTTCTTGAGGTCGGCACGGTCAGGCACAAGAACCAGGTCAATGCGCTGGTGAAGATCCTGGTCGACTTCGCCGTTTCGACGCTGGCCTATTTCCTGATCGGCTATGGCGTGGCCTATGGCGTCCATTTCTTCCAGAGTGCGGCGGTACTGAACGGCAATGAAGGCGCCGGCTTCGCGCCGCAGGGCCGCGACCTCGTCAAATTCTTCTTCCTGCTCACCTTCGCGGCCGCGATCCCGGCCATCATCTCGGGCGGCATCGCCGAACGGGCGATGGTCTGGCGACACGTCGCCGCGACCGCTCTCAACACCG
>JAJXZC010000317.1 GCA_021780275.1 Pseudomonadota bacterium | reverse complement strand
GCAGGAATTGGCACCCTGGAAAATGGACGAGATGGAGATCATCGGCCGCGTGGAATTCGATCAGGCTTTCAACTGGAAGACGCTGGTCGACAATTTCATGGAGGCCTATCACCACTTCGCCATCCACCCCGAAACCTTCGAGCGCGACTATCCGGGCGCGGATACGACGATCGATCCGGCGGCGGGGCCCTATGCGGTGCTTCGCATTCCTCACAAGGGAGACGAGCTTTCGGCAACGCTGTTCCCGCCGCTCGATGGCATTCCCGACAAGGCGCGGCGCGGCTTCTCGGTCTTCAATGTGTTCCCTGCGCATATATTCGCGGTGCTGGCGGACTCGCTCATCTACTACCGCATGGAGATCAGGAGCGTCGAAGAGTTCAGGCTCACGGCCTATCTGCTCGTCCATCCGAAATCGCTCGATGTGCCGGATGTCGAAGTGCTGAAGGATCTCTTCCGCCAGGCGACTTTCGCCGTTCATACCGAGGACATCGCCGCTTGTGAGGGGGCGACGAAGGGGCTGAAGAGCCGAACGGCGGGTCCTGCGCGGTTGAGCCATCTGGAAGCCGCGATCCATCAGCATCAGATATGGCTTCTCGATCAACTGGCGCGCGGCTGAGCCTTCCCTCGCGTCAGCCGTTCGCGCAGGACCTGTTGCATGCTTTCGGCTTGTCCTTGCTTTGCCGCCTTGTGGTAGTCTCGCAACCAACAGGAAACGCAAACAGGGAAGGGGGCGCTTTAACCCCCTGGACAGTGTTGAACAAGGTAGTTCCAGACGTGAACGGCGATGCGCCGTCGCAGATCGCGGCCATCCGGCAGGGTTTCGAGCGCAGCGGCTATATCTGCAACAACCAGATCGCGACCTCCATCTTTCTGGCCGAGCGGCTGCAGAAGCCATTGCTGGTCGAAGGACCTCCCGGCGTCGGCAAGACCGAACTCGCCAAGGCGACGGCAGAGCTTCTCGGCAAGCCGCTCATTCGCCTTCAGTGCTATGAAGGGCTCGACGAGGCGAAGGCCCTTTATGAGTGGAAATACGGCAAACAGCTTCTCTATACGCAGGTGCTGAAGGAGAAGCTCGGCGACCTCATGTCCGGCGCGCAGGGGCTGAAGGAGTCCATCTCGCGTCTGCACGAGTTCGACGACACGTTTTTCAACGAAGAGTTTCTGGAGCCGCGTCCGCTGCTGAAGGCCTTGTGGCAGCCGGGCGGCGCTGTGCTTCTCATCGACGAGCTCGACAAGTCGGATGACGAGTTCGAAGCCTTTCTGCTCGAAATTCTCTCCGACTATCAGATATCGATTCCGGAACTCGGTACGATCAAGGCGCGGACGACGCCCATCGTCTTCCTGACCTCGAACAATTCGCGCGAGATCGGCGACGCGCTGAAGCGGCGCTGCCTGCATCTCTATATTCCGTTCCCGGACACGGAGCTCGAACAGCGCATCATTCGCGCCCGCGTGCCGGAAGTGGAAGAACGCCTGCGCAATCAGCTCGTCGCCTTCGTGCAGGGCCTGCGCACGCTCGACCTCAAGAAGCTGCCGGCGGTGAGCGAGACCATCGACTGGGCGCGCACGCTGGTTCTGCTTCATGCGCGCGAACTCGATGCCGAACTCGTGCGCGACACGCTCAACGTGCTGCTGAAGTTCCAGGACGATATCGAGAACGTGGATTCCGAGATTAATGCACTGACGACGAAGGCTCTACAGGTCGCGCCCTAGAGGTCATGCAAGTGGCAAAGCTCGACCAGAAACTCATCGACGCCATCAATTCTTATCTGCTGGTGCGCACCGAGCTGGAGCCTGCTGATTTGGGCTTCGTTTTTGGAACGCGCCACGGTGTCGAGAAATTCTGCGACGAGACCGCGCGGCTTTGGCATGAGGGATATTTTCCGCGTGTGCATGTGACTGGCGGTCTTACGCCTGGCGATACGCGGACCGAAGCGGCCGTCATGGCTGGCTTGCTCGTTGCGCGAGGAATCCCCAAGGGGTGCATCACTCTGGAGCAGCGCGCGACGAATACGGGCGAGAATGTCAAATTCTCGTTACCGGTTCTGGAAGCGGAGTTCGGAATTAGGAATTTGTCTAGCGTCATCGCGATTGGCAAATTCCGGACCTCCCGTCGCTATCTCATGACATTGCATCGGCATTGGCCAGAGGTGAGGAAGATGCTCGTGCCGATCCACTACCATGATGTGCCGAGAGAGCGATGGGACGATCATGTCGAATTGCGGGAAGAAATTCTCGCGGAGTGGCGGCGGATTGCTCCTTATTTTGAGAAGGGCTTCATCCGCGAAGTGGATCTGCCCGGCATCGAGTTCAGGCCGGAGAGCGCATCATGACCGAAGTCCTCGGTGATTTCATACGCGCGCTCAGGGCGGCCGATGTCCGGGTTTCGACCTCGGAATCGATCGATGCCGGGCGCGTGGTCGATCTCGTCGGGCTCGGCGAGCGCGAGATTTTGCGCCACGCGCTGAGCCAGGTGCTGGCGAAGACCGAGGACGAGAAGCAGGCATTCCGCGACACGTTCGACCGCTATTTCGCCTTCGACCAATTCAAGGCGAAGTCCGAAGCCGCAGCGCAGCAACAAGGCGATGCGGAGCGGGAGCCGAATGCCGGTGAGACGCAAAACGGTTCGGGCGGAATGCCGGGGCCGGGCGGTGGCGGCACGGAAGGCCAGCCTTCGGGTGGGGCGCCCGCGCCGCAAGACCTTGTCGCCATGCTCGAAGGTGGCGATCAGGCCGCGCTGCAAATGGCGCTTGCCGAAGCCGCACGTCAGGCGCAACTCAACCGCATCAGGCTTTTCACGCAGCGCGGCATGTATACGCGCCGCATGATGGAGATCATGGGGCTCGACGCGCTGAACGACGAGATCGAACGGCGCGAGAGCAGCGACCCCAGGGGCGCCGAGCGTCTGAGCGATGCCCGCGACGCGCTGCGCGAGCAGGTGCGCGACTATGTGGAGAAGCAGCTCGAAATCTTCACAGCCAATGCAGGGCGGCAATTGCGTGAGGAAGTGCTCTCCCAAGTGCGCCTCAGCAATGTCGACCGCAGCGACATGAAAGTCATGCGGACGCTCGTTGCGAAAATGGCCAAGCGCCTCGTCGCGCTTCACTCGCGCCGCAAGAAGGTCGAACGGCGTGGCCAACTCGACATGCGCCGCACCATCCGCGCCAATGTCGAATTCGACGGTCTCTTCTTTCACACCATCTGGAAGCAGCAGAAGATCGACCGGCCCAAGGTCATGGCGATCTGCGACGTCTCCGGCTCGGTGGCGCAGGTCGCACGTTTCCTGCTGATGTTCCTCTACAGTCTTCAGGAAGTGCTGCCGCGCGTTCGCTCCTTCGCCTTTTCAGGCCAGCTTGGCGAGACGACCGAGCTTTTCGAGCGCGAGCGTAATATCGAGCAGGCGCTTGCCCGTGCACTCACCGAGCATGGCGGCGGCTCGACCGATTACGGCCAGGCCTTCCTCGATTTCGAACGGCTTGCGCTCGACGATGTGGATCACCGCACGACCGTCCTCATTCTCGGCGATGCCCGCTCGAACTACGGCAATCCGCGCGGCGACATTCTGAAGAAGATTCATGCCCGCGCCCGTCGGGTCATCTGGCTCAATCCCGAGCCGAAATCGCTCTGGAATTCCGGCGACAGCGAGATGAAGCGCCTCGCGCCCTATTGCGACACGGCCAAGACCTGCGCCTCGCTCAAGGACCTCGAACGGGTCATTTCCGAGCTTCTGCGCCACGCCGCCTGAGCGACCGGCTACCCTGCTGGACTGATTGTCCCGTTATGGTGCATATTTCAATGCCCGGAACGGGCATGGGGCCTGCACGGGGGCATCCATCTTTTCAATTTCCGGACGTGGAACCTCGCCGTTCCGCGTCGCGGGTATTTGCGTATCGGGGGCAGGGTGGCTCGTTCCATCGTCAGGGGCTTTTGTCTCGTGCTGATGCTCGGCGCGGGATCGGCGCTTGCCGCGCAGGCCGAGCCGCGCCCCGTTTCGCCGACGCCGCAGGCCGCCGCTTCCGTCACCAGCGCCGCGCTGACCGTCCCCATGCCCCAGGATGCGCCGGTCAAGCCGGAAGCGGGCACGCAGCAGGCGCATTACAACATCGTGATCTTCGGGGACTCCCTCGGCGACGGGGTCTGGGCGGGGCTCTATCACGTATTCCACAAGGACAAGCGCTTCAGCGTGATCCGCAAGTCGCGCGTCGCCACGGGTTTCGTGCGCAAGGATTATTACGACTGGAATGACGCGGTGCGCGAAGCCGCCGCAGACACGAAGATCGACATTGCCGTGGTCGTCATGGGTACCAACGATCGGCAGACGATCATTGAGGGTAGCGAACGCCATGCGCTGTTCGAACCGAAATGGCGCGAGGTCTATGAGGCGCGGGTGGACGACTTCACCGCGACGCTGAAGGCGTCGGGCGCGCGCGTCTATTGGCTTGGCCTGCCGGTCATGCGGAGCCCCGGCTTCGAGGCCGACATGGAAACGTTCTCCGCGATTTTCGAGAAGCGCGCGGAGGCCAATGGAGTCGCCTTCATCCCGACCCATCAGCTCGCGGCGGATAAAGACGGCAATTATCAGGCCTATGGCACCGACGCGGCGGGGAAGAAGCGCCAGCTGCGGACCGAAGACGGCATTCACTTCACGATGGAAGGCTATGAGCTTCTCGCCCGCAGCGTCGCCGACGAGATCCGTGCGGATGTCGATCAGGGGCTTGTGACGGCGCAGGCGACGACGGCGGGAGCGGGGGCAGCGGCAGGGGCGGTCACCTCGGCTGTCCTGACTGGCGCGAGCGGCGACACGCTGCGCGGCAGCACGGATGCGGGCGAGCAGCCGGGCAAGCTTGCCGAGATCCGCGTCGGCCGCAGCGATGATTGGCGCTGGACCGGTGCGCCGCGGTGATCGCCTGAGGTTCGCCATGCGCGGCGCGAAGTTCGCGCTCGGCGCGCTTCTCGTTTTCGTTTCCGCCTGCGCGGCGGAGCCGCATTGCATTGAACCGCCAGCGCCTGCAGGGCTTGCTGACTTTCACGCGGCGCTGGCCGATCTCGCGGCGGGCAAGCGGCAGACGGTCAGCGTTCTTCATCTCGGCGACAGCCATATCGCGCTCGATCACCTGACAGGCGTCCTGCGCGGCGGCTGGACGCGCGTCTATGGCGATGCGGGGCGAGGCCTGCCGCCGGGCAATCCTTATCGCTATTACGCGCCACAGGGCTACAAGGTGGAGATGACAGGCCCCTGGGCTGTGGCGTCGAGCCTCAAGGCCGATGCGAAAGGTCCCTTCGGCATTTCCGGCTACCGCATTTCCGCGTCGAGCACGGCGGCGCGAGCGTCGATCGGGAAAGAGGGCGGCGTCTTCGACGAAGTGGAGATCGATGCGATGGGCGGGCCTTCGTCCGGCTCGATAGAGGTGTCGCTCGACGGCGCGGCGCCGCGGCTGCTCTCCACGCGCGCGCCTCTGCCGGGGCTCGTGCGGTTGCGCGTGCCTGCGGCATCGGCGCATCGCGTGGCGATCCGTCCTGCTGGCGATGGCGAGATCGTGCTGCTCGGCTGGGCGCTTCTCGGCAGCGGTCCCGGCATCCGCTATGACAGCTACGGCATCAGCGGCGCGACACTCGATGTCGTCGATCACTGGGACGATAGCGTTGTGAATGCGCAGATCGCCGCGCTCAAACCTGACCTTGTCATTCTCGGTTATGGCACGAATGAGGGGTTTAACGATGGGCTCGATCTCCATGCCTATGCGACGAAGCTCAAAACCCTGATTGCGCGTTTGAAACGCCTTTCGCCGCATGCATCCATTGCCGTGCTCGGGCCCCTCGACGGCGCGCGCAAGGCGAAGACCGGTGCGCAGGCGACATGCGGCGGCGGGTGGACCACGCCGCCGAAGCTCGACGCCGTGCGCGAAGTTCAAAAAGAAGTGTCTGTGAGAGATGGCGCGTTCTATTTCGATCTCTCGCGCGTCATGGGTGGCGCATGCGGTATCGTCGGATGGGCGCAGGCGACCCCGCCACTCGCCTGGCCGGATCGCGTTCATCTTCGTACGGATGGGGCGCGCCGCGCGGGCATGGCATTGCTGAGCGCATTGATGCCGACGCACCAGAAGACATGCGGCCTTCGCTGAACATAAGTTTCAAACATTCGTGCAAATGAAGATTGTTTCGTCGGTTGCTTTTGCTGGCGACGGATTCAATTTTTGTTGCCGTTTGAGTGGGGTAAATTCCTCACAGGGGGTCGGTCGCCTTGTCTCATTCAATCGTCCATGTGCGGCGCACGCAGCGCTGCGCAGCGAAGTTTTGTGCGCTCATTCTTCCGCTCTCGCTCTGGAGCAGCCTTGCCAACGCGGATACGACGATCTCTTCGTCGACCGCCGCGCAGACGACTTCAACGGACGGCGATATAACGGTGACAGGGACGCTATCTGTCGGCGCAGACACGGCTGTGACCATCGACAGCGACAATTCCTTCACCAATGAAGGTTCGACCATAGCGGCGAGCGCGGGCGGCGTCGGCGTCAGCGTGACGGCCGCGACCAGTGGCGCCATCGCAAATACCGGAACGATCAGGACGGGCACCGTAGCGTCATCGGACACAGCGGATGACGGCGTGATCGGCGGCCCGGCAATCGAGGTTTATCAGAACCTCGGCGGCGGAATATCCAACACCGCGGCCTATACCATCGTCACCTATGGAAACAACACGATCTTCGTCGGCACCGATGCAACGAACCCCGCCGATGTCACGATCGGTAATGTCGGGACCGGTGCGGAGGCCTACGGAATTTATAACGCCGGATATATCTACACTTATGGAAGCAATTCCGGCGAAGCGGCCACAGCGATCCGCGTCGAGGCGGACAGTGGATATACGTCAGACCTGACGGGCGGCATCTCGAATGCGGGCACGAGTTCGATCATTCTCTCCCGCGCAATCGACGCGGACGCGACCGGCATCAGCATCGGCTCGGGCGGCATTGTCAGCGAGATCGCCAACGAAGGTACGCTTGAGGCGCTGACGCTCGGCACCACGGGCGGCAAGGCGGTCGCGATTTCAGTCGAAGCGGGCGGTACGCTGAACAGCATCACGAATTCGGGCACGATAGAGGCGCTCGCAGATACCGAGGGCGACGCTGTTGCGATTGTCGATGCCTCCGGCACGCTTTCGAGCATCGAAAATTCGGGCACCATCGAGGCGGTCGCGACCGACGGCACGGCAACCTCAATCGATGTGTCGACATCGACCTCGGCTTTCACGCTGACCAACAGCGGCACCGTCACGGGCGATATCTATCTCGGCAGCGGAACATCGATCATCGCGTCCGACGACGGCACGATCACCGGCAATGTCAGCATTGCGTCGGGTGGCACTCTCGACATGGTCTTGTCGGGCGGCGCCGAGTTCACGGGCGGTACGAATACAGGCGCGAGTGGCACTCTGGACGTCCAGGACGCGACTTTCCGCAGCGGGGGGACGGGCTATTACACGACGACCGCCTCCTTCGCGAGCGATTCGGTCTTTGCCGTCACCTATGACGCGATTGCCAATTCGAGCGCGCTGTTGACCACGACGGG
>JAJXZC010000244.1 GCA_021780275.1 Pseudomonadota bacterium | reverse complement strand
GCCGTCATGTGATCTAGGCGCGGCGAAGCTCCCGCTCCTTCCGCCACGCGTCCATCGTGAAGATCGCAAGTCCGATCCAGATGAGGCCGAAGGTCACCATCTGGCCATGTCCCAGCGGCTCGCCATAGACCCAGATGGCGATCACGAAGGACATGGTCGGCACCAGATATTGCAGGAGCCCAAGCGTCGTCAGCCGAACGCGCTGCGCGCCATAGGTGAAAAGCACAAGCGGCAGCGTCGTCATCGGTCCCGTCGCAACGAGCAACACATCGGTGAGCCAACCGTCCTTCGCAAAGCCCGTTCCGCCATGCGCCGAGGCATAGGCGAGATAGGCAATCGCGAAGGGCGACATCACCACCACCTCGATGAGAAGCCCCGACAGAGCGTCGACCCGCGTGATCTTCCGCAAATAGCCATAGGCGGCAAAACTCGCCGCCAGCAGCAGCGCGATCCACGGCAGAAACCCGAGCGAGAAAGTGAACCACGCGACCGCCGCCCCCGCGAGCGCAATGGCGGAGATTTGCGGACGCGACAGCCTCTCACCAAGGAGAGCGACGCCGAGGAGAACGCTCACCAGCGGATTGATGAAATAGCCGAGGCTCGTTTCGAGAATGCGGCCGGAATTGATGGCCCAGATGAAAATGCCCCAATTCATCGCGAGGAGCATCGCCGACGAGGCAAGCGTCGCAAGCTTCCTGCGGTCGCGCAGCAACGCGCCAAGATGCACCCCGCGCCCCAGCCCGAAGATCAGCGCCGCGATGAGCAGAATGCTCCAGAGCGTGCGGTGCGCCAGAATTTCGAAGGGCACGACATGCGCGAGCTGCCGGTAGAAAATGACCGAAAGGCCCCAGAACATATATCCGGCGCCGGCAGCAAGGCCGCCGAGGTAGGCCTCGCGTGTCAGGGTTTCGTTTTGTGTCGTCGTCATGATGCAGAGCCTTGTTTCGCCTCCTCGCCCAGACGCTCCGGCCGGAGCGCGGGCGAGGTTGCGCTCTGCGGAAAACTAGACTCGCACTTCCATCTTTTTGGCCGGTTTGACGGGCGCGGGCGCGCCGTCGCGCAGCAGCTTGTAGGTGATGGAATCGACAAGCGCCTGGAACGAGGCGTCGACGATGTTGGGCGAGACGCCGACGGTGAACCATCGGTTGCCCATATCGTCCGCGCTTTCGATCATGACGCGAGTGATGGCTTCGGTGCCGCTCGTCAGGATACGGACCTTGAAGTCCGCAAGACGCAGGTCTTCGATATAGGGCGAATATTTGCCGAGATCCTTGCGCAGCGCCTGATCGAGCGCGTTGACGGGGCCGTTGCCCTCGCCCACAGAAATCAGCACATCGCCGTCCACATTCACTTTCACGGTCGCTTCCGAAACCGTGACGAATTCGCCCACCGCGTTGTAGCGGCGTTCAACCAGCACCCGGAAGGATTCGATCACGAAATATTCCGGCACTTCGCCCAGAAGACGCCGCGCGAGAAGTTCGAATGAGGCGCCCGCGCCATCATAGGAATAGCCGAGGAACTCGCGCTCCTTCACCTCGTCGAGAAGCCGCTGTACGCGGGAATCCTTCGGATCGATCTTGATGCCGGCCTCTTCAAGCGCGGCAAGGATGTTCGAACGGCCCGCCTGATCGGAAACGGCGATCTTGCGCTGGTTGCCGACGGTTTCCGGCGGCACATGCTCATAGGTCGCGGGGTCCTTCAGGATCGCCGAGACATGGATGCCCGCCTTGGAAGCAAAGGCGTTCTCGCCGACATAGGGCGCATAGCGGTTCGGCGCGCGGTTGAGGATTTCGTCCAGCGTGCGCGAAACATGCGTCAGCGTCTTCAGCCTTTCGAGGCTGACGGCGATCTCGAAGCGATCTGCATATTCCTTCTTCAGAAGCAGCGTCGGGATCAGCGAAACGATGTTCGCGTTCCCGCAACGCTCGCCCAGCCCGTTGAGCGTTCCCTGCACCTGACGCACGCCTGCGCGG
Organism: Pseudomonadota bacterium; assembly: GCA_021780275.1. The sequence goes on along the minus strand of JAJXZC010000244.1, from coordinate 5,599 downwards.
ATCGCGGCGAGCGAATTCGCGACCGCATTCTCCGTGTCGTTATGCGCATGGATGCCGAGCCGGTCGCCGGAGACGCCGGAAGCGATCACCTCGCCGACAATGCGCTCGACCTCGTCCGGCAGCGTGCCGCCATTGGTGTCGCAAAGCACCGCCCAGCGCGCGCCCGCGTCCAGCGCCGTCCCGATGCAGGAGAGCGCATAGGCGCGGTTCGCCTTGTACCCGTCGAAGAAATGCTCGCAGTCGATCATCGGCTCGCGGCCCTTGGCGGCGATGGCCTTCACGCTATCCGCGATCGACTCCAGGTTTTCCTCATTGGTGATGCCGAGCGCGACCCTCACCTGGAAGTCCCAGCTCTTGGCAACGAGGCAGACGGCGTCCGTATCCGCATCGAGGATCGCGGCGAGCCCCGGATCGTTCGAGGCACTGCGGCCCGCGCGCTTCGTCATGCCGAAAGCCGTGAACTTCGCGCGCTTCAGCGCCGGCCGCTCGCTGAAAAAGCTCGTGTCGGTGGGATTGGCGCCGGGATAGCCGCCTTCAATGTAATCGACGCCCAACTCATCCAGCAGGCCCGCAATGAGCCGCTTGTCTTCGACGTTGAAGTCGACGCCCTGCGTCTGCGCTCCGTCGCGGAGCGTCGTGTCGAAGAGATAGAGGCGTTCTCTGCTCATGGTCATATTCCGTATGACGCGCACAGCATCACCCTGCCGCGACCGGACCCGTTATCTCACATGGAATTTAAGCGAGCTTGTACGGCGGCGGCAGACTGTTGTCAGCCGCGAATAATGAGAATCCCAATAATGGCCGGGCGTTTCATCGCCATGTTCGGTGCCATCGTCTCGCCGTTACGAAAACATAAGCCTTATCAGTGACTTACGCCGCGAAGTCGGGCTTCCGCCCTCTCGCGCCCGATGAGAGGTAGCAGATTTTTGAGCTCCGGTCCATGGTCGAGCCCTGTAAGCGCGAGCCTGAGCGGCATGAAGAGTGCCTTGCCTTTGCGGCCGGTCTTCCCCTTCACCGCCTCGGTCCAGAGGCCCCATGTCGCGATATCCCAAGGCTCGGCCGGAAGTTCGGCGGCGGCTTCCGCGGCAAAGTCCGCATCCTCGATCACCGGCGTGATCGGCCCCCGGACGACCCGCGCCCACTCCGCCACATCTGCAAACCGCGCGAGGTTCGGCTTCACCGCATCCCAGAAGGCGGGGCCGAGATCGCAGCCGGCATCGGCAAGACGCGCCCGTGCCGCCTCGTATGGCGTGAGGTGCAGGATCGACGCATTCATCCTGTCGAGTTCGGCGGGCTCGAAGCGGATGTCGGCGCGGCCGAGATGCGAGATGTCGAAACCCGCAGCAAGCTCATCGAGCGACAACAGCGCCTCATGCGCGTCCGAAGTGCCCAGCCGCGCGAGCAGCGAATTGATTGCCATGGGCTCGTAACCCGCTTCGCGCAGCGCCTCTATCGAAAAGGCGGCATCTTCGCGCTTTGAAAGCGGCCGCCCCTCGGGGCCCTGCAGAAGCGAGAAATGCGCATAGACCGGCGGCTCGGCGCCCAGCGCGCGGGCGATCTGAATCTGCACGCCGGTATTCGTGATGTGGTCGGCGCCGCGAACGACATGGGTGACCCGGAACTCGATATCGTCGACGACACTCGGCAGCGTGTAGAGGAAACTGCCGTCCTCGCGCACCAGCACCGGGTCCGACAACGAGGCCGCGTCGACCGCCACATGCCCCTGAACGAGATCGTCAAAGCCCGTCTTCTCGCTGTCGAGCTTGAAACGCCAATGCGGGCGGCGCCCCTCCGCTTCGAGCGCGCGCTTCTCGTCATCGGTCAGCTTCAGCGCGGCGCGGTCATAGACCGGCGGCTTCTTCTGTGAGAGCTGAAGCTTGCGCTTGCGTTCGAGTTCCGCCCCGGTTTCGTAGCAGGGGTAAAGGCGCCCCGCTTCCTTCAAGGCCGCCGCGGCAGACTCATATTCGGCGATCCGGTCAGACTGCCTCGCAAAAATATCGTGCTTCAAGCCAAGCCATTCGAGATCGGTCTCGATCCCCTTGGCAAATTCTTCCGTCGACCGTTCCGTGTCCGTATCGTCGAGACGCAGCAGATATTTTCCGCCCGCCTTCTTCGCATAGAGCCAGCTGAACAGCGCCGCGCGGATATTGCCGACATGAAGCTTGCCGGTCGGGCTGGGCGCAAAGCGGGCGATGACGGTCATGGTTACGCTCGTTCAATCCGCATCGCGGAAACCGTTGACGATCGGATAGCGGCGATCGCGGCCGAAATTGCGCTGCGTGATCTTGACGCCGGGCGCCGCCTGACGGCGCTTGTACTCGGAAATATAGAGCAGATGCTCCACCCGCTTCACAACTGCCCGGTCGTAACCCAGCGCGACGATGTCGCGGATCGCCATTTCCTTCTCGACCAGACATTCGAGAACCGCGTCGAGAACCTCATAAGGCGGCAGCGAGTCCTCGTCCTTCTGGTCCGGGCGAAGTTCGGCGGACGGCGGACGCGTGATGATGTTCTCGGGGATCACGCGGCCTGTGGGCCCGAGGCAATTCTTCGGCCTGTGATCATTGCGCCAGCGCGACAACGCAAAGACCTTCATCTTGTAAAGATCCTTGATCGGATTGAAGCCGCCATTCATGTCGCCATAAAGCGTGGCATAACCGACCGACACTTCCGACTTGTTGCCGGTCGTCAGCAGCATCGAACCGAACTTGTTCGAAATCGCCATCAGGATCACGCCGCGCGAGCGCGACTGAAGATTTTCTTCGGTGATGCCCGACTGCGTGCCCTCGAAAAGCGGTCCCAATGCATCGGTGAAGCCCGCGACCGGCCCTTCGATCGGCACGACGTCGTAACGCACGCCAAGCAGCTTCGCGCATTCTGCCGCGTCCTTGATGCTCTCATCCGACGTGTATCGGTAAGGCAGCATGACGCAGTGAACCTTGTCGGCGCCCAGCGCATCCACCGCTACAGCGGCGACAAGCGCGGAGTCGATACCGCCCGAAAGGCCGAGTACGACGCCCGGAAAGCGGTTCTTGCGCACATAGTCGCGAAGCCCCTGCACGACCGCGAGATAAACGGACTCGAGATCCTCCTCGACCAGCACCCTTTCGCCGGGCGCGCAGACCCAGCCGAGATCGGTGCGCGTCCAGTCGGTGATGGCGATGGCTTCTTCCCAGGCGGGCATCTGTACCGCGACTGAGTAATCCGCATTGACGACGAAGGAACCGCCGTCGAAGACGAGCTCGTCCTGACCGCCGATCTGGTTGAGGTAGACCAGCGGGAGCCCGCTTTCGCGAATGCGCGAGACGACGATGTTCTGCCGCTCATCCACCTTGTCGGCCCAGTAGGGCGAACCGTTGGGGACGAGCAGGATTTCGCCGCCGGTCTCGGAAACGCATTCGACGACGTCCGGCGTCCAGATGTCCTCGCAGATCGGAACGCCGATGCGCACGCCGCGCACCGAAAGCGGCCCCGGCGCAGGCCCCGGCGTGAAAACGCGCTTTTCGTCGAAGGGGCCGTAATTCGGCAGATCGACCTTGAAGCTATGCCCCCGGATCTCGCCATGATCGAGCAGCAGGAAGGCATTGTAGAGCTTGCCGTCATCCACCCAGGGCGCGCCGATCAGCACCGCCGGGCCGCCATCAGCCGTCTGCAAGGCCAGCTCCGCGACTGCGGCCATGGCCGCCCGCTGGAAAGCCGGCTTCAGGACCAGGTCCTCCGGCGGATAGCCCACAAGGAAGAGTTCCGGGAACATGACGAGATCGGCGTCCTTGAGCGCAGCCGTGCGGCGCGCTTCGACAGCCTTTTCGAGGTTCCCGGCAATATCGCCCACAATGGGATTGAGCTGGGCGAGCGCTATGCGGAGCTTGTCGGTCATAAGTCCCGTGAATCCGTGTCTTGGCAGGCGTTTCTAGCCCTTGCGGCCCCGCCGAACAATAGGCGGGCGCCAGGCCTCTGGACAGGTGCGGCTTTCCCGCAATGCCGGTAAGCTCGCCCATCGACATTTAACGCGCCCTGAACGGGCCTTGGGAGGACGAATGGCAACGGGTACCAACCGCCAGATACTTCTGGTCGAGACGCCTAGAGGCAAGCTTGCCCCGCAGAATTTCAGCCTGACGGAGGGCAAGATTCCGAGCCCGAAGGAGGGCGAACTGCTCGTCCGGGTGAAACTCATCTCGCTCGACGCCGCGAACCGCGCCTGGATGCAGGGCGCGACCTACCGCTCGGCGGTCGAGTCCGGCACCGTCATGGCGGGCGGCTCCATCTCGGAAGTGATCGAGTCGAAGGCTCCCGGCTTTTCGACCGGCGACCTCGTCTTCGCCGATACGGGCTGGCAGGAATATGCCGCGATTCCCGCCAACACCGCCGAGAAGGTTCCCGCCATCGAACCGCTGAGTCATCTCCTCAGCGTCTATGGCATTGCGGGCCTCACCGCCTATCACGGGCTCCTCGACGTGGGTAAGCCCAAGGCAGGCGATACGGTGGTCGTGTCGGCTGCGGCCGGGTCTGTCGGCTCCATCGTGGGCCAGATCGCGAAGCTCAAGGGCTGCACCGTCATCGGCATCGCCGGCGGCGACGACAAATGCGCGCTACTGAAGAACGAACTCGGCTTCGACCACGCCATCAACTACAAGACGGAAGCCGTCGGCAAGGCGCTCCGCGCCGCCGCGCCCAAGGGCATCGACGTCTATTTCGACAATGTGGGCGGCGACATTCTCGAAGCCTGCCTCTTCAACATGAACCTTTACGGACGCATCGCCTGCTGCGGCGCCGTTTCCCAATATGACGGTGCTCCGCCCGCGCACGGGCCGCGCGGCATTCCCGGCCTTATCGTCGTGAAGCGCCTCACCATGCAGGGCTTCATCCTGACGGACTTCAACGACAAGCGCGAACAGGCAATGGCCGACCTCCAGTCATGGGTTGCGCAAGGCAAGATCAAGGTGCGTGAAGATATTTTGACCGGCCTTGAAAATACACCCGCAGCGCTTATCGGCCTCCTCGCCGGCGAGAATATCGGCAAGCGCATGGTGAGGGTGAGCTGACCGAAAAGCGGCGGAGGGGTCCCCTCCGCCGCTTCTTTTTGATGTGAACCACTCGACGGAGAAATGCGCCTGTCACGTTGAACTGATTATAACCTGTCGAGTTTCCCCGGACGGAATGCGACCACATGAATTTCGAAAGACCAAGGCAGCGGCTTGCCGCCCTGCCCGGCATATGGCGCGATTTGACCCCACGGACGCAATGGGTTCTCGCTGCGCTATTCATCCTCATCGTGGCGGCGCTTGTCTGGTATGCCCGCTCGGTCGAAAACGGCGCGACGCGATTCAAGACGGAAGCCGTCACCCGCGGCGACATAGAGCAGACCGTCACCGCCCTTGGTTCACTGCAGCCCAAGGACTATGTCGATGTCGGCGCGCAGGCGTCCGGCGAATTGAAGATCGTTCATGTCCAGATCGGCGACCACGTGAACAAAGGCGACCTTCTCGCCGAGATCGACCCCACCGTCTATGAATCCACTGTGGCCGCCGACAAGGCGAAGGTCCGCGACCTCGAAGCGCAGATCAAACGGCAGGAAGCGCAGCTCGCACTCTCCAGCATC
>JAJXZC010000670.1 GCA_021780275.1 Pseudomonadota bacterium | reverse complement strand
GGCTTGGCCTGCTCGACCAGCCACTCGACCGCCTTGCGATTGGCCAGCTCGGCCCGCAGCCGACCCAGGCGGCCATTGGCTTCAAGGTGTCGCAGAAGCTTCTCGGCGGTGGACTTCTCGCGCTGCGCGGTCGGCTCGATGACGAGTGACGCGCCCGAACTGAGATGCACGACATTGTCTTCCAAAGCTTCAAGCGTGCCGTAAATGTCGTGGGCCTCGAAAAGCGCGGCGGCGTTTTTTTCCGGCTTGAACAATCTCAGGCGCTTCGAGTTTGCCAGCGCAGGCTGATGCGCCGCGCTCCAGTCGGTCAGAAGCGCGAGGACCCTTTTGTTGCCCGCGCGGATATGCCCGAAAGCATCGGCGCCATAGTCGGTGAGCGCGCGCGCCACGGCATCCGGCCCTTCTTGCAGCAGACCGGGCCTGTCGCCCATGGCCTGTTTGTCGGCGAGGATGCGTTGCCATTCCGCCTGCAGGCGCGCGGCTTCGGCCTCGATGTCTTCCTCGGACGCTTTTTCCACGGGGCTGCGCACGATCCATCCGCCCGCGCCTTTCAGGTTGGCGGTCAGCGCGAGAATGTCTTCGTTCTCGATCTTGCGCGAAATGGTCACCTGCCGTGAAACGGGGCTGTAGGCAAGAAAGAGGCCGGAGAGATAAACCTTCATCGTCAGCCGCGGCATTTTCTCGTTTTCATCGCGGCTGCCCGCGCGGCTTTCGGATTTGACCTGCACGACGATCATCTGCCCGCCGCTCAAAAGTTCCGCGATGCCCGAGCGCGTTTCGGAGGCATCCGCGCCGGGCGTGCGCACGTGCTTGGCCGGCAAAAATCCGGTGAGTCCGCCGCCGAGGTCGACCAGCGCGGCCTGCAGTTTCGTATCGACCTTGACCACTTTGCCAAGATAAAGCGCGCCCCACCGCGCGCGCGGCGCGCCCGCGGGGGCGTCGGCGTAAAGATCGTCCGCAACGCCGTCCCTGACGATGACGGCCATCAGGCGGCCGCCGATATCATCCGCTAAAAGTTCAAGCTCGCTCATGGTTCAGGCTCCGCAACATCCGGACGGTTTCATGCAAAGGCAAACCGACGATATTCGTGTACGATCCGCTGATGAACGGAATCAGGATAGCAACTTTGCCCTGTATCGCATAGCCCCCTGCCTTGCCCTGCCATTCGTTCGTGGCGATGTATGCATCCGTTTCCGCGGACGTGAGGCATTTGAAACGCACCACGGAAGACACCAGCGCCTGCCTTTCGCCCGTCGGAGACTTAATCGCCACCGCGGTCAGAACCCTGTGCCTGCGCCCGGACAAAAGACGCAGGCAGGCGCGCGCCTCGGCTTCCGTCTCCGCCTTGGGCAGAATGCGCCGCCCGCAGGCGACGACCGTATCCGCCGCAAGCACATGCGCGCCGGGGTGCAGGGCAAAAACCTTTTCAGCCTTGGCATGGGCAATGCGCGCGGCATAGGCGGCAGGCAACTCGCGCGGACGGGGCGTTTCGTCGATGTCCGCGGGAACGATGCTGTCGGGAACGATGCCCGCCTGCTTCAGCAGTTCGAGGCGGCGCGGCGAGGCTGACGCAAGGACAAGCACGGAGCTTATTTATACCGGAATATAATCCGGCCCTTGGTCAGGTCATAGGGCGTCATTTCGACGTTGACCTTGTCGCCTTCCAGCACGCGGATGCGGTTTTTGCGCATTTTTCCGGAGCTGTGGGCGAGGACAACGTGATCGTTGTCGAGCTTGACGCGGAACATGGCGTTCGGGAGCAACTCCTGAACGACGCCGTCGAAAGTCATCATATCTTCTTTTTCAGACATAGTTTCTCTTTTATACGTAACGATTGAGACGAGGCTAACTTAGGCCGTTATGGCAGTAAATTCAAGGGGTTCAATATATTTACGAAAGATATTGACATAAACTGTAACGGAAGTATCATAAATGTCTCGAAAAACGCATGATTTGAGGAGCCAAAGCGTGAGCCCCGAAGACAGAGAAAAATTCGCCGCCGCGTTTAGGGCATGGATGGACAATAAATCCGACGCCGACACGCCAGGCTATATGGCGCGCGACGGCCGCCTCATGACGCCCCGCGAGGCCATGGAAGACGAACTGGCCTCCGGCGCCGCCTTTCTGGCCGCGGAGCTGGCGCTCGCGCAACGCCCGGGAACGACCGTCGACCAGCTGATCGACAGGGTTTTCAGGCAACAGCCCGCGCCGCAACCAAACGCAATTCAACCGCCCGACGCTCAAAAACATGAAAAAACGGAGTACGCCATGACGCCGCAGGACAAAAAAAAGTTGGAAGACGCCTACAGGGCTTTCGTGGCGCGTCATCCGAAAGCCGACGCCCCCATCGAAGGCAGTTTCGACAAAAACGGAGCGCCCATGACCTTGCGCAAAGCTTTTGAAAAAACCATCTCCAGCGGAAAGCTGGAGATGAATGTGAGAAAATACCTGCGCGCGCATCCGGGCACGACCGTCGACGAATACATCGCCCTGCTCGATCAGCTCTATTCCGTCACGTCGGCGAAAAGCGCGCCCGGCAAGCCGCCGCGCCGCTGGAGAATTCCGGCTGAAAAAAACGCCCCGAAACCGCCGCAGTAAACAATCAGTCCTCGCCGTCGTCCTTGAGCTTTTCGAGCTTCGCGCCGACGGCCTTCAGCTTGCCGACGATGTTCTCGTAGCCGCGCTCGAGGTGATAGATGCGGTGGACGCTGGTCGCGCCTTCGGCCACCAGCCCTGCCAGCACGAGCGACACGGACGCGCGCAAATCGGTCGCCATGACGTCCGCGCCCTTCAGCTTTTTCACGCCGCGCACCAAAGCGGACGACCCGTGGACGGTGATGTCCGCGCCCATGCGGAGCAGCTCGGGCACGTGCATGAAGCGGTTTTCGAAGATCGTCTCCGTCACCATGCCCGCGCCCGTGGCGATGGTGAGCATCGACATCATCTGCGCCTGCAAGTCGGTCGGAAAGCCCGGATAAGGCTCGGTCATGATGTCGACGCCGCGCAAGACATCCTTCACGCGCCGCACCGAAACGCCGCCCGCAACTTCAGCGATGTCGACGCCCGCCTTGTGAAACGGGTCGATCATCGCGCCGAGATGGCCGATCTCGGCGTTCTTGAGGAGCAGCGCGCCGCCGGTCATCACGCCGGCGATGGCGAAGGTTCCTGCCTCGATGCGGTCGGCGATGACGCTGTGCGCCGTGCCGCGCAGGAAGGATTTTCCGCGCACGGTGATTTTGTCGGTGCCGAGGCCTTCGATCTCGGCGCCCATTTTGACAAGGCAGCCTCCGAGATCGACGATCTCCGGCTCGCGCGCGGCATTGTGCAGGACGGTCACGCCCTTGGCGAGCGTCGCCGCCATCATGATGTTTTCCGTCGCGCCGACGGACGATTTGGGGAAATGGATCTCCGCGCCGACGAGGCCTCCGGGCGCGCGGGCGTGAATGTATCCTTCGGCGAGTTCGATCTCCGCGCCCAGCTCGCGCAAGGCGTCGATATGCATGTCGACGGGGCGCGTGCCGATCGCGCAACCGCCGGGCAGGGAAACTTTCGCCTCGCCGTGCCGCGCCACCAGCGGCCCCAGCACGAGGATGGAGGCGCGCATCTTGCGCACCAGGTCATAGGGCGCAAGACATGAAGACAGGCGCGCCGCATGAAGCTTGAGCGTCTTTTTTTGCGCATCGTAAGCGCAGGCGACGCCGAGCTCTTCGAGAATCTCGATCAATGACGCCACGTCGCGCAAATCCGGCACGCGGTCGAACTCCAACGGCTGGTCGGTCAGCAGCGACGCCGCCATCAGGGGCAACGCCGCGTTTTTGGCGCCGCTGATCTCGATCTCCCCGTTCAGCGGCAAGCCGCCGGTAATGCGAATTTTGTCCATAAGCAATTTGTCTCATGCCGGACACGGGAGTTCAACAGGAATCTTGTCTTCCGCATTTCCGGCAAGGCATTGGCTCGTTAGAGGTTGAAAACGAGCCGGTGCTGCCCTTGCGGCAAATGGACCTTGAGCATCTCGATGGCGGACGTTTCCTGAGCCGGCGCGCGCGCGGCGTTTTTGTTGAAAACGTCGCTCAAGGTCATGGCTTCGGCGCGCGTTGCGATCATCGCCGTGTATTTATGTTTTTCAGCATCGGGGATTTGATAGATTTTATCCCCTGCCCGAACGCCTTCGGAATGCAGCAGCGGCTGGAATATTTTCGCGCCGATGTAAAAAGTGAATTTATCCGGCGACGCAAGGCAGGTTTTGGAGACGAGGTCATATTTTTTAAGACCGCCGCCCTTGAATGCAACCCGCGCGGCGGCCAGCGTTTCCGGAGACGGCGTCCATTCCTCCGCGTAAGAGCGGGCGCGATCGACAATCTCCGGCGGCGTCAATCCGGAGAAATAATTTTCAGCCGCGCCGTCGGCAATGATTTTATCGAGAACCGTGGTGGTAAGGTGTTTCGTATGATCATATGCAATGGCATCGTAAGCACGCATCCAGCTCCACATGGACAGGACGGGAACAGCCTCCTGTCCGAATTTTTGAAAAAACCGCAACGCGGCATAGGCGTCTGCGGCACATTCCTGATAAGGATGTGTTTTGTCTACCGGATCGCCCTCCTGTATAAGCGCATGGCCGGTTTCGTGGTAAAGGGCAAAAAGCCGTAAAGCGTTCTGATACGCAGGGCCAAAAGAATTGAAAAGATCATCATCCCTTTTGAAACAAATAAGGCTGTAAATAGGAATGGAAAACAGAGTAGTCTGAACATGGAATGAAGACAGTTCCGGGTCTTTAAAATATCGCTTTTTGATATAGCTTCGCATTTCTGCCCCAAACTCTTTTCTTATTTCCTGATCGGCGATAAAGTTCCGCACGACGGCCTTTCCCCTTTTTTTCCTGAAATAGCGCGGGAAAACATCCACCTCGGCGAACATGAGTTTTCGACGCAGATCTTGCGGAAGATCGTCGCGCAACAACTCCACGTCCCGCTTGAAATCAAAATCATAATTTTTAATGTCTTCGACCGTGAAAATAAGCCTGCCCTGATTGTGACATTATTATACATATTTAATATACATAACATTATACATATTTAATATACATAACGCAAAAAAAATAATAACCGCACGCACTTTGCTGCATACTATTGTATGTAACGCATTGATTTTACTTAATATTAAGGAGCGAAAAAATGCAGACACATGCGGCTCAATACGGGCGGGATACGGCCAAATGCAGGCAGGTTTCAGGCAAATGCGGGGTTAATCCCGTCAAATACGGACAGAAACTTTATATTTATGGGAATAATTTTCGCCCTACATGCGCGGCAGCGTGACGCCCTTCTGGTCCATGTATTTTCCGGCGCGGTCGGCATAGGACACCTCGCAGATGGTATCGCCCTTGAAGAACAAAAACTGCGCGATGCCCTCGTTGGCGTAAACCTTGGCGGGCAACGGCGTGGTGTTGGAGATTTCAAGCGTCACCTGCCCCTGCCATTCCGGCTCGAGCGGCGTGACGTTGACGATCAGCCCGCAACGGGCATATGTGCTTTTGCCGAGGCAGACGACCAGCACGTCGCGCGGCACCTTGAACGTCTCGACCGTCCGCGCCAGAACGAAGCTGTTGGGCGGAATGATGCAGATGTCCGTCTTGCGGGTGACGAAGCTCGCGGGGCTGAAGTTCTTCGGATCCACCACAGCGTTGTCGACGTTGGTGAAGATCATGAACTCGTCCGAGAGGCGGCAGTCGTAGCCGTAGGACGAGAGGCCGTAGGAAATGATCCCCTCGCGCTTCATCCGTTCCTCGAAAGGCGCGATCATGCCCTGCTTCGCCTGTTCGCGTATCCATGTGTCCGGCATGATGCCCATTTTATTTCTCCTTCTTGTCGCTGCCCCGCGCGCGCGTTTGTTGTTTGCGCTTCTGCAAGTTCTGCCGCAAGGCATCGGCGCGCTTTTTGTCTTGCGCCCTGTTTTGCGTCGTTGCGGTGCTGCGTGGTTGTTTGTGATCCATGCCCTCGAAAGTAAAGTTCCGGCAGGGCGCGGTCAAGACGCAGCATCGAATGCCATAGTATTCATAAAGCCTGAAATGGCACGATCATTGCAACATTCCGCCTGGAAAAGAGGCGGTAGATGCAAACAGAGCACACTCAAAAAAACCAAGGCCGGAGACAACTTGCAACTGATGGCTTCAGCCACGTCAGCCACGGCATCGCCTTCGAGGACATGACCCTTGTCCGCAACGAACTGGCGGAATTCCTGCGCCTGCGCGGGGTCGGCGGCGAATATATCGGCAACGCGCAGCTCATCATCACGGAGATATTGTCGAACATCGTCAAGCATCCGGAGAAAAAGGCCAGCCGCGTGGAAATCGGCGCGCATGTCACCGACACGGAGATCAGCCTTTCCGTATCCGACGACAGCACGCCTTTTGCAAATTTCGATGCAAAATGCGAAAAGGCGCTCGATGTCCTGCACACAGGCATAACCGGCGCCGAAACGGGCTACGGCCTTGGCTGCATCCTCGCGCTTAGCCCGACGGCGTGCTACGTGACGAAAGACAACGATCCCGATAATCTCAACCGCTTCACCGCCGCGTTGCAAATCGCCCCGCAGGTCAAGCCGGAGATGCGCAAAAAAATATTCCTGATCGACGACGATCCCGTATCGCTGCATATCCATCAGGCCATGCTGAAGGACGTTTACACCGTCGTCAGCTTCGAAAAAGCCCAAGACGCGCTCAAAGCCTTCGCGGGCGAACGGCCCGACGTCATCATCTCCGACCTTGTCATGCCAGACATGGACGGCATCGCGCTGCGCAAGGCGCTGGCCGGCATCGAAAACGGCAACACCACGCCGTTCATCTTTCTCAGCGGCCGCGGCACCAACGAGAGCAATCCTTATATCAGCACGCTTGGCGTCGATGATTTCCTTTGCAAGCCCGTCTCTGCCGTAAGACTGCGCACAGTTTTGTCGCGTGTGCTGAACCGCTCGCACCAGATCCGCGACGCCGTCGAAAGCCGCTTTCATCAGGACATCACCGAGCTTTTGAAGCCTTCCCTGCCGGGAGGCTTCGGGTCCTGGCGTTTCACGACGCGGCACAGGCCGGTGGAAGCGGGCGGCGGCGATTTCATCCTTCATCAGCAAACCGAAGCCAGCTTCATGGGCGTGCTGATCGACGTGATGGGCCACGGGCGGCAGGCGAAATTCTTCTCCTACGTCTACGCGGGCTATTTGCGCAGCCTGTTCCAGATGTACGCAGGTACGCTCGACGCCTCGCATTTTTTACGCTATCTCTCGCAGTCCGTCGCGGGAGATCCTTTGCTCGAAACCACGATCATGACCTGCCAGTGCTTCCAGTTTCTGCCTGAGGGAATTTTGAAAGTGGCGTCGGCGGGGCATCCCTGCCCCATTCTCGCGCGCAACGGCAAGGCGGAAGTGCTCGACGTGAAGGGCCCTTTGCCCGGGCTGGTCGGCGACAGCCTCTACGACATGAAATCCTTTCAGATGCGGCCGGGCGACAGGATCCTTTTCATGACCGACGGCTTTCTCGAAGCCTTCGACCGGCGCGGACACGCCGCGGAAGCGCTGCTGTCCTGCATTGAAGATTGCC
>JAJXZC010000212.1 GCA_021780275.1 Pseudomonadota bacterium | reverse complement strand
GCCGACCTGCCGCTCGATCGTATGCAGCGGATTGAGCGAGGTCATGGGCTCCTGAAAGACCATGGTGATGCGGTTGCCGCGCACCTTGCGCAGCTCCGGCTCGCTCGCGCCGACGAGATTCTTTCCCTCGAAAATGATTTCGCCCGAGGGGTGCGACGCCTGCGGATAGGGCAGAAGCTGAAGGATCGAGAGCGCCGAGACGGATTTCCCCGAACCCGACTCGCCCACCAGCGCAACGGTCTCGCCCGGCTTGATGTCGAAGGAGATGCGGTCGACGGCGAGCGTTTCCGTCCCGTCGCTGCGGAAAGCGACGGAGAGGTCTTTCACTTCGACGAGTGGCTTCGTCTCGCTCATTCGAGCACCTTGCGCGGATCGAAGGCGTCGCGCACCGCCTCGCCGATGAAGATCAACAGGCTCAGCATGATCGCGATGGAGAAGAAGCCGGTGAGCCCGAGCCAGGGCGCCTGAAGATTTGCCTTGCCCTGCGCCAGCAATTCGCCGAGCGAGGCCGATCCGGGCGGCAGGCCGAATCCCAGAAAATCGAGCGAGGTCAGTGTCGTGATCGACGAGTTGAGGATGAAGGGCATGAAGGTGATCGTCGCGACCATGGCATTGGGCAGCAGATGCTTGAAGATGATGACGCCGTCGCTGAGGCCCAATGCGCGCGCGGCCTTCACATATTCGAAGTTGCGGCCGCGCAGGAATTCGGCGCGCACGAGGCCGACGAGCGACGTCCAGTTGAAGGCGAGCAAGATGCCAAGCAGCAGCCAGAAGCTCGGCTCGAACATGGCCGCGAGGATGATGAGCAGATATAGCGTCGGTACGCTGGTCCAGATTTCGATGAAGCGCTGGAAGAGCAGGTCCATCCAGCCGCCGAAATAGCCCTGCACGGCGCCTGCGGCGACGCCGATCACCGATGAAGCTGCGGCGAGGATGAGACCGAAGAGAACGGAGATGCGGAAGCCATAGATGAGGCGCGCCGCGACATCGCGGCCCTGATCGTCCGTGCCGAGCCAGTTCTCGGAGGAAGGCGGTGCGGGCGCTGGAACCGGCAGGTTGAGGTTGATGGTGCGGTAGTCGTAGCGGATGAGCGGCCAGACGATGTGTCCACCCGCATCCGCGATCAACTTCTGCACATAGGGGTCGCGGTAATCAGCCGCCGTCTCGAACTCGCCACCGAATGTCGTTTCGGGATAGGAGACGAAGACTGGAGCGTAGATGCCGCCCTTGAAGGAGATGAAAAGCGGCCGGTCATTCGCGATGAATTCGGCGAAGAGCGAGACGAAAAACAGCACGAGGAAAAGCCACAGACTCCAGTAGCCGCGCCTGTTCGCCCTGAAATTGCGCCAGCGCCGCTTGTTGATCGGGCTGAGGATGAAGCGCCTTCCGAATGGCATTACCTCAAACCTCCCGCGACTCGAAGTCGATGCGCGGATCGACCCATGTATAGGTAAGGTCCGAGATCAGCGCGACGACGAGGCCGAGCAGGCCGAAGACGTAAAGCGTGGCGAAGACGACGGGATAGTCGCGATTGACGATCGACTCGTAGAAGAGAAGGCCAAGCCCGTCGAGCGAGAAGATCGTTTCGATGAGAATGGAGCCCGAGAAAAACGCGCCGATAAAGGCGCCGGGAAAGCCCGCGATGACGATAAGCATGGCATTGCGGAAGACGTGACCATAAAGCACCTGCTGCTCGGTCAAGCCCTTGGCGCGCGCCGTCGTCACATATTGCTTGCGGATCTCGTCGAGGAAGGAATTTTTGGTCAGCAGCGTAGAGGTCGCGAAGCCGCCAATCGTCATGGCCGTGATTGGCAGAACAATGTGCCAGAGATAGTCGAGAACCTTTCCGGCGAGCGACAGTCCCGACCAGTTGTCGGAGGTAAGACCGCGCAATGGAAAGATCGACCAGTAGGAACCGCCCGCGAAAAGCACGATCAGGAAGATCGCGAAGAGAAAACCCGGAATGGCGTAGCCGACAATGATGACGCCGCTCGTCCAGAGGTCGAAGCGCGATCCGTCTTCCACCGCCTTCTTGATGCCGAGCGGAATGGAGATCAGGTAAGTCAGCAGCGTCGTCCAGAGGCCGAGCGAAATCGACACCGGCATTTTTTCAAGAATGAGGTCGAGGACGCCCGTGTCGCGGAAATAGCTCTTGCCGAAGTGGAAGCGCGAATAATCCCAGATCATCTTGCCGAAACGCTGATACCAGGGCTTGTCGAAGCCGAATTGCACTTCGAGCTGCTTGATGAATTCCGGGTCGAGACCGCGCGCGCCGCGATATTTGCTGTTGAGCGCCGCGTCCGCCGCACCGCCCGCGCCTTGCGCGAAGTCGCTTCCCGTGCCGCCGATGCGCGCCGTGGCCGAGACATCGGTGCCCGAAAGCTGCGCGATGATGCGCTCGATGGGTCCGCCCGGCGCGAATTGCACGATGACGAAGCTGATGAACATGATGCCGAGAATCGTCGGGATCATCAGCAGTAAGCGCCGTGCGATGTAAGCCGCCATGTCTAACCCTCGATCCCGAGCTTCTTTGCCTTGGCCGCGTCGAACCACCAGCAGCGTTCGACGCCGCGATCATATTTCGGCAGCACCGCCGGTCGGGCGAAGATATCCCAGTAAGCAAGCGCATAGCTCGCCTTGTACCATTGCGGAATCCAGTATTGCCCGGCGCGCAGCACGCGGTCGAGGGCACGGGCGGCAACAATTTGGTCGGCGCGGGTCGGCGCGGCGATGACCTTTTCGATCAATGCGTCGATAGCCGGATTTTCGATGCCTGAGAGATTGCGGCTGCCGTCGGTCTTCGCAAATTCCGCACCCCAGTAGCTCCGCATCTCGATGCCGGGCGTGAGGCCCAGCGAATAGCGCTGCACGGTCAGATCGAAGTCATATGACTTGATCCGCTTCTGGAACTGCGCCGAGTCGACGAGGCGAGATTGCGCCGCGATGCCAAGAAGTTTCAGGTTCTTGATATAGGGGCCTTCAATGCGCTGAAGGATCGGATCGTCGCCAAGGAACTCGACGGTCAGCGCCTCGCCTTTGGCATTTTTCCGGGCGCCGTCGGTGATCTTCCATCCTGCCTGTTCGAGAAGTTCCGACGCGCGTCGCAGAAGCTTGCGATCCTGACCGCTGCCGTCGGTAAGCGGTGGCGCATAGGCGGGCCCGAAGACGGACTCGGGCAGCTTTGCCCGCCAGGGTTCGAGCAGCTTCAGCTCTTCCGGTGACGGCAGGCCTTCGGCGCGCATCGGCGAATTCTCGAAGAAGCTCACCGTCCGCCGATAAAGGCCGTAGAAGAGATTCTTGTTCGTCCATTCGAAGTCGAAGGCGATGGTCAGCGCCTCGCGCACGCGCGGATCGGCGAATTTCTCGCGCCGCGTGTTGATGAACCAGCCCTGCGCGCCGGACGGCGTGTGGTCCGGCAGCGTTTCGAGCTTCACGCGGCCATCCTTCACCGCCGGGAAATCATATTGCGTCGCCCATGTCTTCGACGTGAATTCCTCGCGAAACCTGTATTGCCCGGAGGCAAAGGCCTCGAAGGCGGCAGTGCGGTCGCGATAGAAGTCGAAGCGGAGCTTGTCGAAATTCCACTGGCCCACATTCACATTGAGATCGCGCGCCCAATAGTCGGCCACGCGTTCATAGGTGATGAAGTTGCCCGCTTTGAAAGCGCCGATCTGGTAAGGACCGCTTCCGAGAGGCGGCACAAGCGTCGTCTCGTCGAAGGCGTGGGCCGTGTACCAGGCCTTGGAAAAGATCGGCAATCCGCCCGCGATGTAGATCGCGAGGTCGCGCGTCTGGTTGCCGGTAAAGACGATGGAGAGCGTCGCGGCGTCGAGTGCCTTCGCTTCTTTCATCTCGCGCAGATTGAGCGCGATGAGCGGATGGCCTTTCGCCTTCAGCAGATTGAACGAGAAGGCCGCATCCTCGGCGGTGAGCCTCGAGCCGTCGTGAAAACGCGCGGCCTCGCGCATGTGAAAGAGAAGCCGGTTGCCCTTGTCGCGGATTTCGACGCTCTCGGCGGCGAGGCTATAGACCGCGTCTTCTTCGTCATAGGCGCGCGTCATCAGCGTGTCGAAAACATATTCGAGGCCGGGCGGCGCATCGCCCTTGAGGATGAAGCCGTTGAGCGTGTCGAAGCTGAGCAGCGAAGCGTTATAGGCGCCGTTCGACGGCGTCTGCGAAAGCGTGCCCCCCTTGGGAGCATCCGGGGCCACATAGTCGAAATGCGTGAAGCCCGGCTGATATTTGAGATTGCCGAAGATCGACAGTCCGTGAAGCCGCCCCGTGTCGGCGCCGGCGGTCTGCGCGCGCAAGGGCGCGGGCAGCAGGCTCAGGCCGAGGCTCGCGCCCATCAGGCCGAGCACGTTGCGGCGCGGAAGGTCGAACTTCGATGTCATGGCTTCGCAGGCGCGCTCTGGGCAGGCGCCTTCTGGCCGCTCGCGTCATACCACCAGATATCGGGGAAGCCGATCGAGAAATCCGGCATCTTCCCGGGATGCGTCAGTCGCGACCAATAGGCGACGCGAGCGAAAGGCGAATACCATTGCGGCACGACGTAATGGCGCCAGAGAAGCACGCGGTCCAGCGCATGGGTCGCGGCTACGAGCTCCTCACGGCTCTTCGCGAAGATCACGCGGTCGATGAGCTTCTCGACGACCGGATCGCAAATGCCGATGACGTTCCTGCTTCCCACGCGCTTGGCGGCATCGCAGCCCCAGAATTCGCGCTGCTCGTTGCCGGGCGAGAGCGATTGGCCAAAGCTTTCCACCACGATATCGAAATCGCGATTGTCGAGGCGGTTCTGATATTGCGCCGTGTCGACGCTGCGCAGCGTCACCTTGATGCCGAGCCTGTCGAGCGACTGCTTGTAGGGCGCGACGACGCGCTCGAATTGCGGGTCCGCCAGCAGGAATTCGACGGCGAGCGGCTTGCCGTCCTTCATGCGCGTGCCGTTGACGATCTTCCAGCCGGCAGCGTCCAGAAGTTCAGCGGCGCGGCGCAGATTGGCGCGATTGTTGCCGCTGCCATCCGTCTTTGGATTGCTGTAGGGCGTCGTGAAAAGTTCTGGCGGAAGCTCCTTCTCGAAGGTCTTCAGCATTTCGAGTTCGAGGCCTTGAGGTACGCCGCGCGACGCGAGTTCGGAATTGGCGAAATAGCTGTCCGTGCGCGCATATTGCCCGGAGAAGATATTCTTGTTCTGCCACTCGAAATCGAACGCCCAGTTGAAAGCCTCGCGGACGCGCTCGTCCTGAAATATCTCGCGGCGGAGATTGAAGGCAAAGCCCTGCATGCCGGAGGGGTTGCGCATCCTGATCTCTTCGCGCTTCACGCGTCCGTCGCGCACGGCGGGGAAGTCGTAGCCCGTGGCCCAGTTCTTCGCGCTGGTTTCGATGCGCAGATCCACCTGATCCGCCTTGAACGCTTGAAAGGCGACGATGGGATCGCCGTAATAGTCGAAGCGCAGCCGGTCGAAATTGTTGGTGCCGCGTTTGACGGGCAGATCCTTCGCCCAATAATCCTTCACCCGCTCGTAGAGAATGGTGCGGCCCGGCACGACCTGCGCAATGCGATAAGGTCCGCTGCCGATCGGCGCTTCGAGGGTTGTCTGCGAAATGTCGCGCGGGCGCCCCTTGGCGTCCTTGCCCATCCAGTAGTGTTTGGGCAGCACGGGTAACTGCCCCGTGATCTGCGGCAGCTCGCGATTGCCTTTGACGGAAAAGACAAAGCGCACACCGTCCGCGCCGATCTTCTCGGCTTTCTCGATGTTGCGGTAATAGGCGGCGTAGAAGGGGTGGAGCTTCTTCAGCGTCTCGAAGGTCCAGATGACGTCTTCGGGCGTGATGGGCGTGCCGTCCTGAAAGCGCGCTTCCTTGCGCAGCTTGAAGGTGACGGATGAAAAATCGTCCGGATAGGAAATCGTCTCCGCGATGAGCCCGTATTCCGCGCCCGGCTCGTCCATGCTCGGTTCGAGCAGCGTGTCGTAGATGAGGTTGATACCGGCGCCGACCTCGCCCTTGACAATATAGGCGTTGAGACTGTCGAAAGTGCCGATGGCCGCGTAGCGCAGTTCGCCGCCCTTGGGTGCATCCGGGTTCACATAGTCGAAATGCTTGAAGCCGGGGCCGTATTTGAGGTCGCCGAAGAGCGAGGCGCCGTACCGCTCGGCATCGGCGGCGCGTGCGGCTGAGGGCAAGTTCAAAGTACCGGCGGCCGAAAGAGTGAGCGCCAGTGCGAACACGGCCTTGCTGAACGTCATTTCCCCTCCGAAGTCGCATATGCGGCGGCGATCGTTCCGCGCCGCAATGCCTCGAGACTTGTCAGACATTGTGGCCATTTTTTGAGACTAGCGCGAGCCTTGCCGCGATGGCGGATGAAATCTGCGCAAGAAAAAGCGCCCGGAATTTCTTCCGGGCGCTTTGTTCCGGTCCGGCAAGCCGGACGATTACTTCTTCGGCGCAGCCTCTGCGGGCTTTGCCGCGGCAGCGGGAGCAGCAGCCGGCGCGGCCTCGGCTGCCGGGAGCGGCAGGTTCGAGCCCAGCGTGTTCAGATAGACGAGCAGGTCGGCGCGCTGCTGCGGGTTCTTGATGCCGGCAAACGACATCGCCGTGCCGGAGACATAGCCGCGCGGATCCTTCACGAAGTGGAAGAGTTCTTCGAGGGTCCACTTGCCGCCCTTCTTCTTCATCGCGTCCGAGTAACCGAAACCAGCCGCGCTGGCGACCGGACGACCGAGCACGCCATAAAGATCGGGGCCGATCTTGGCGCCGGCGCCTTCCTGAAGGTTGTGGCAGGCCTGGCACTTCTTCGACTGGGCTTCGCCCTTGGCCTTGTCGGCCTTGGCGAGCAGGACGGGGAGGGGCTCCTCGGCGGGCGCGGCTTCCGCCGCCGCACCGGCTTCACCGCCGGCGGCGGCAACGCCCTCGACGACGAAGGCCTGCGGATTGGCGGGCTCCACTTTATAGATGTAGTCGGCGAGGTTTTTCACGCCGAGCACGACGAGCACAGAAAACAGCACTGCGCCTGCGATTTTGTTGAGTTCAAAACTATCCATCGGCTCTCGCTCCGCCCGGCTCGTTTACGGAATGTCTATTCACGAAGTCGGGGCGCAGAGGTCTGGAAAACCGCCCGTAGTGGCGCGCCCACCCTTGCCCTACCCCGCAATTGGCGCGGAGATTAGCCGCTTCCGCGTCTGCGCCGCAAGCCGTATAAGTTCTCGCATTCGCAAGGCCCCCGGCGGGCTCCGTCCCTCGGGAAGGAAGCGGCGAAACGGGCCCAAACTGCGGCGTTCCGTCGCATCTGGCCCGTCGATGTCGCCAGACGGGGCCGCCAGACGGGGCCAGCCAGACCCTGGACCGCCACCTGAGCAGAGGCTTTTCATGTCCGCCGAGCCGATTATCGTTATTCCTGCCCGCATGGCCTCGACAAGGCTTCCGGGCAAGCCGCTGGCCGATATCGCCGGTGAGCCCATGATCGTTCAGGTCTGGCGCCGGGCCTGCGAGGCTTGCCTGGGCCGGGTGGTCGTCGCCGCCGCGGAGCGCGAGATCGCCGAGGCGGTCGTCGCTGCTGGCGGCGAGGCGGTGCTGACTGATCCCGACCTT
>JAJXZC010000293.1:1129-7601 GCA_021780275.1 Pseudomonadota bacterium | reverse complement strand
TCATCGTCTTCGTCAAGCGCGATCTCGATTTTTCCGATCTTTATCCCGATCCGGTCAAAGAGGCTTTGTATGAACTCAAGCACCCGCATAAAGGAGCGCGGCGCGAGGGCGATTCCGCTGTGGGAGACGCTCCCGGTCTTTTTTCGCCAAGCGGCGGAACCCATTCGGGTCTGGTTACAAAACCCTGACGTCATCGAAATCTGCGTCAACAAGCCGGGCGAGGTCTGGGTCGAGAGCTTGGGCAAGCCGGCCATGGAGCGCTTCGACGTGCCGGAACTGACAGACGAGGCGGTCCTCCGCCTCGCCGTCCATGTCGCCGGCCACACCGATCAGTCGGTCAATTCCTCCACCCCCCTCCTTTCGGCCGCCATGCCGCATGGCGAGCGGTTCCAGGGAGTGCTGGCGCCGGCCGCCCCGGCGGGCGGCGCCTTCTCGATCCGCAAACAGGTGATCGCCAATCTCGACCTCGACGATTATGCCCGCATGGGCGCCTTCGACGCGGCAAAAGTGCGCGGCCCTCGTGTGCCGGAAGTGGATCATTTTCCCGAGGTCGAAACCGAGCTTGCCGAATTGCTGAAAGACAATTCGCGCCAAGGCGTCGAAAAAGCGCTTCGCTTCGCCGTGAAAAACCACGTCACCATGGTGATTTCCGGCGGCACGTCTTCCGGCAAGACGACCTTTCTCAATGCGTTGTTGAAAGAGGTCCCGGAAAGCGAGCGGTTGATTTCGATCGAGGACACCCGCGAGCTCAATCCGCCGCAGCCGAACTGGTTGTCGATGCTCGCCTCCAAAGGCGGGCAGGGCAGGGCGCTGGTGACCATTCAGGACCTGCTGGAGGCGAGCCTCCGTCTGCGTCCCGACCGGCTATTCCTCGGCGAAATTCGTGGGGCCGAGGCGGCGACCTTTTTGCAAGCGGTCAATACCGGCCATCCCGGCTCGCTGACGACGCTTCACGCCGACAGCACGTTCGGCGCCTTCGAGCGCCTGGCGTTGATGACCCTTCAATCCGATCTCAAACTGACCAAGGCGGAGATCATGGATTATGTCCGCTCCGTCGTGCCCATGGTCGTGCAATTGCGCCGCCGGCCGACGCGCGGCGTCGCCGAGATTTATTTCCGCGGCTTCAGCCACAAGTGAGGCGAGGCCATGCGCGCGGCGCTCTATTCTGTCGGCGCGGTGTGCGCCGCTCTTCTGATGCTGCTGGCGTGGGAATCGGCTTATTGCGTTACAGTAGCCTGGTATTCGCACAGCTGGGCGCTGTGGGGCCGTTTCGCCAAAGGCCTGGAGCTCATGCTGCCGATCCAGTCGGCTGTGCATGAATGGGGAAATCCCGCGGTCAAAACGCTCGCCGCGCGGGCAACTCTCGGCGCTGTGCTCTTCGCCGTCCTCATCAGCATTGTCATCGCGCAAATTGTCCAAAATCTTCGTGGAATTGCGCCTCCAATCGGCGGATCGCGCCTGGCGGTCGAGCGCGACCTGCGCAAAGCCGGCTTGCTCGACGGGAGGCCGGGCTATTCCATCTTTCTCGGCCGCTTCAACGGCAAGGACGTTCGCTATAGCGGCGACAGCCACATTTATGTGAACGGCCCGACGCGGTCGGGCAAGGGCATAGGCTTCGTGCTGCCCAATGCGCTCGAATGGCGCGGGTCGCTGATCGGCCTCGATATCAAGCGCGAAATGTGGAAGGAGATCGGCGCGGCGCGTAGCGCCATGCGGCAGGAGGTTTTTCTGTTCTCGCCGGGCTCGGCGGAATCGCATTGCTGGAATCCGCTCGACCTCGTCGCGCCCTGGCCGGCGCGCGCGACCGACGTCGCCAATATCGCCCATAGCCTCATTCCGCTGCCGCAATCGGGCGATCCCTATTGGGCCGAGACGGCGCGCGGCCTGTTCGCCGGGCTGCTCGCCTATGTGCTGGACAGCGAGACCTTGCGCGACGCGCGCACCATCAAGTCGGCGCTGAAATTGTTCAGCCGCGGCCGGCCGCTGTTCGCTGAAATGGCCAATATTTTGGCCAATGAGCTGGAGCTGAACGAGTTCGTGAAGGACAAATTCCGGCAGCACATCAGCCGGGAGGAAAAACAGAGGCAGTCCTTCGAGTCGCATATCGTCACGGCGCTCGAGCCCTGGAACAACAGCCTGGTCGACGCCGCCACCAGCCGGTCGGATTTCGATATTGCGCAATTGCGCCGCAAGCCGTTCACGATTCTGATCGGCCCGCCGGTCGGAAATTTCTCGTCGGTCGAGGCGGTCGTGCGGCTGTTGGTTCAGCAGGTTCACGACGTATTGCTGCGTCAGCTGCCCGGCCTCGACGAACCGCACAAACTGCTGCTGATGCTCGACGAGTTTTTCCAGTTCGGCCGCATGCCGGAAATTGTCGATCGCGCGCCGCTTGTCGCAGGTTTCGGCTTCCAGATCGCCGTCATCGCTCAGGGCCTGACCCAGCTCGACGTGCGCTATGGCAAGCCGACGCGGGACATGCTGATCGGCAATATGGATGTGAAGCTGCTGATCGGCGTCGGCGACGAGGTCACAGCGTCCTATGCTTCAGCGGAACTTGGCAAGCGCTATGTTCGCCGTGAAGGCTGGGGGACGTCGGTCGGGGGCGGATTCATGGGCGCCCAGAACCGTTCGACGCGCTCGACCCAGGGGCGCTGGGAATTGGAGCCCTTGATCGCGAGCGAGGCGATCCGCCGTTTCGATCAGAAGAAGGCGATTTTGCTCGTTCGTGGCGAATTTGGCGCTGTCGTCGACAAGGCGCATTTTTTCGAAGATTCGGCCTTCAAGCGCCAGGTCGAAGGCGCACGATCTTTCGGGCATGGACGCGCGATACCAAGCGTCAATGGGGACAGGTCAGAAGCGATCGCTTTCCCAACCGCGGCCATGATCGAGCCTTTGGCGTTGAAACACCAGATCGCCAAGGACCGCGTCATGCGCGAGGCGCGAGCGCTCTTCCTCGACGTCAGGATGTTTGAAGTATTTTTCGTGCAGGCGATGATGGAGAGGCTGCATGATTCAACCGCGGCGCTGCTACGAACCTTGCGGACCGAACCCAGTCGCTTCGGTGAGCTCCGCGCGCCAAAACGGCGAGGGCTGGCGCGGGTCATCGGCGCTGATCGTCGCACCAGCGCCTTGCGGCTAAAAATCCTCGAAGCCCGCCGGCTGCTGAACGACGAGCGCGCGGAGCTGGCGCCGTCCGCAACCGGCGCAAGCGCGCCGTCGGGCGCGGCCCCAAAGAATATTCCGCTCGAGGATCCCGCAAGGCCAACAATGAGCGCGCCCCCAACTGCGTTTCAAAGCGGAAGCATAGCCGCTGCGGGCGGCGGCGATCGGGGAAGAGGGGGAAACTGTGGCGACGACATTTTGCAAAAGGTCGCCGAAGTCGACACCGAAGCTCTCGCGACGGCAAAGATCGCCGTGGAGCATTTGGCTAGAGTCGATCCAACCCAGGCCGAGCTGTTTGGGGATTTGCTTGATGGCTTGAGGCGCCGGTCAGCTCTGTTTGCGGATACGCCCGACGATCTGGCGAAGACCTTATTGGAAACTCCCCCAACATGATTGGACCGCGACGGAAAGAACAAAACTGATCGGTCCGGTCTCCGTCATGCTCAAGTCGCTGGAGCTAATGGAGGCCATTGCAAATTTAAGCTTTCTATGAGGAGAGGTCCCTGATCGACGTGTTCCTGTCATGGACTGACGGGCGACTGGGCTGGAAAGCGGAAGCGATCTCCTCGCGTTCTGCGACGGCGAGGGGCCGTTGTTCTCCTCCATCCACCGGGGCATAGTCAGGTTCATGCCTAGCGGTCTCGATCCCGACGCAATCATTATATCGGCCGATGTCCACATCCTCGACATCGAGCCGAAAATCTCGCGCTCACTCGAATTGCCTGTCGCCATGAATTTCGCCGAGTTTCATGAGGTCTTGCAGGCGGCGTTCGGCTGGACTGACAGCCACCTTCACCACTTTAACGTCGGTGGGCTCATCATCGGGGCGCCGGAATTCGGCGAAGACGGATTTCTCGATCGCCGAACCTTCGAAGCGACCGAGGTGAGGCTTCAAGACCTCGTATTCCCGTTCGATGACGATGCAACCCTCACGATCCACTACGAATATGATTTCGGCGACAGTTGGCGTCACCGCATCGTGATGCGACGCCTTCCGGCGCAGGCCGGAATCAAATATCCCCGATGTGTCGTCGGAAGCCGCGCGGCTCCGCCTGAAGATGTCGGCGGTCCTTCCGGCTATACTGCCTTTCTTGAAGCCTGGCATGATCCAGAACACGAATCTCATAAAATCATACGCAGCTGGGCAGGAAAAAAATTCGACCCCGAGCGCTTCAATCTCAACGCCTCCAATAAGGCGATCAGAAAGGCCATTCGGGTGTCCGGCGGCGACTATAGGTTCAGACAGCTCACGCCCCGATGACGGAGGAGCTGTCGAGGCGCCATCCGAATGGAGGGCGAGCCGCAGCGCGCGCTGACCATTTCCGCCGATTGTGAAATCGGCGAAACCTTATGAGGAGTTTTGTCTTTCGTGGAGGCGGCGCGCGACAAGAATCCCCACAAAGAAACGCTCGTCGGCTCGGTCGAGCGCGTGACCTTCCACAACGAGGACAATGGCTTCGCCGTCCTCAAGGTCAAGGCGCGGGGGCGGCGCGATCTCGTTCCTGTGGTCGGCCATGTCGCCTCGATCTCGGCGGGGGAATTCATCCACGCGGTTGGCGATTGGATCAGTGACCGAACCCATGGGCTGCAATTCAAGGCCGACTTTCTCAAGACCACGCCGCCCACAACCGCGGAAGGGATCGAAAAATATCTCGGCTCCGGCATGGTGCGCGGCATTGGCCCGAAGCTCGCCGAACGGATCGTGGCCGTATTCGGCGAGGGAACTTTCGAGATCATCGAGGCCGAGCCGGCGCGGCTGCGGGAGGTGTCCGGCATCGGCGAAATGCGCGCGGCGCGGATCGCCGCCGGATGGGCCGAACAGAAGGCCGTGCGCGACATCATGGTGTTTCTCCATTCCCATGGCGTCGGGACGTCCCGCGCGGTCCGGATTTTCAAGACGTATGGCCACGGCGCCATTCAAGTGATGACGGAAGATCCTTATCGTCTGGCGCGCGATATCCGCGGCATTGGATTTCGCACCGCCGACGCCATCGCCATGAAGCTCGGCCTGACCAAGGAGGCGCCGCAGAGGCTGCGCGCCGGCGTCTCCTTCGCCTTGCAGGAGGCGACCGACGACGGCCACTGCGGCCTGCCGAGGAACGACCTGCTCCGTTTGGCCGCTGACCTCCTCGACGTCGACGCCAGCCCGATCGAACAAGCTCTCGTCGCGGAGCTCGAGGGCGGTGAGGTCGTCGCCGACTCGATCGATGGCGCCGACTGCATTTTCCTGCGCGGGCTTCATTTCGCCGAAAGGGGCATTGCCGACCGGCTCCTCGCCTTGCGCCGCGGCGCGCCGCCCTGGCCCGAGATCGACGCCGACAAGGCGATCGACTGGGTCGAGAAGAGGACCGCCAAAACGCTCGCCGCCTCCCAGCGCGAAGCCGTCAGAATGGTTCTACGCTCCAAGGTCGCGGTCGTCACCGGCGGCCCGGGAGTCGGCAAGACGACGCTGCTCGATGCGATCCTGCGGATCCTCGCCGTCAAGGGAACCAAGCTTCTGCTTGCCGCCCCGACGGGACGCGCCGCCAAGCGCATGGCCGAGCAGACGGGCATGGAAGCGAAAACCATCCATCGGCTGCTCGAAACCGACCCCAAGGAAGGGGGCTTCAAGCGCGACGCCGACAATCCGCTCGATTGCGACCTTTTGGTCGTCGATGAAACCAGCATGGTCGACGCGCCGCTGATGTTCGCGCTGGTCAAGGCCTTGCCCCAGAAATCCGGCCTGCTTCTGGTCGGCGACGTCGACCAACTGCCCTCGGTCGGCCCGGGCCAGGTCCTTGCCGATGTCATCAACTCCGGCGCGATTCCCGTCGCCCGACTGACCGAGGTGTTTCGTCAGGCGGCGGAAAGCCGCATCGTCGTCAACGCCCATCGCATCAACCAGGGCCAAATGCCCGAATGGCCCAAAGCCGGCGAGGCGTCGGATTTCTTTATCGTCGAAGCCAAGGAACCGGAGGAAGGCGCGGCGAAAGTGGTCGAGATCGTGCGCGACCGCATTCCGCGACGTTTCGGCCTCGACCCGATCCAGGACGTCCAGGTCCTTTGTCCGATGCAGCGCGGCGCATTGGGCGCCAGAGCGCTCAACGCCGATTTGCAAAAGGCGCTCAACCCGGACCCGACGGACAGGGTGGAGCGTTTCGGTTCGGTCTTCGCGCCGGGCGACAAGGTCATGCAGACGGAAAACGATTACGACCGCGAGGTCTTCAACGGTGATCTCGGCCGGGTCCATCGCATCGATCGCGACGACGGCGCTGTGGTCGTCCATTTCGATGGGCGCGAGGTCGTCTATCCTTTCGGCGATCTCGACGCC
>JAJXZC010000293.1:0-1119 GCA_021780275.1 Pseudomonadota bacterium | reverse complement strand
CTATGCGACGACGATTCACAAATCGCAGGGGTCGGAATATCCGGCCGTCGTCATCACCTTCGCTACCCAGCATTACACCATGCTGGCGCGCAATCTCCTTTACACGGCCGTCACCCGCGGGAAGCGCCTCGTCGTCATTGTAGGCCAGAAGCGGGCGCTGGCCATGGCGATTCGCAATGCGCGAACGAAACGGCGGTGGACGAAACTGCGTGAATGGCTGGCGCGATCAGCCGGCGCGATCGAATAACCTCACCGAGGAATCGGTTGGATCGATGAGCTTCGCTTCGTCGTCGCGAAGGCATAAAATCCCGTTTGATGAAGAGAGGCGCGCCCGCGAAGCGCGACGTCTGGGAGCGGATGATGTTCGGCTGGTGGAGGCGGCGCAAGGAAATGAGGGCGGCGATCGTCGCAGAGGCCGACGCGATGATCGCCGAACATGGCGATTCCGCATATTGGGTCGCCCGCGACCGCGCCCTTGAAGAACGGCTTTACAAGATCATCGACGCCGACAGGTCGACGGATCATTGGAATCGCGTCAGATACGAAATCCGAAGACGCATGCGGCTTCGTGGCGCCGACGTCGCAACGAAATATCTCGGCGGCGGCAAATGACCGACCTCCCCGGCCCGAGGTTCACCGTCGCCGAACTGTTAGCGTCGAAAATTGACGAGGTGGACGCGATGTGCGTGCGGTGTGGCAGGACGTGGCGGGCGCCGATTTCCTTCCTACCGGCGGCGACGTCGCTCGAAAAAATCGCCGAGTTGATGTCCTGTCCGACCTGTGGCGGCCGTGAGATCGATGTCGGGCCGGCGCGCGCGGAGGGCAGCGCCATCAATTGATCCGTCGGCGCTACTTAATGCTGTTTGTCGCGTGGGCCGCCCTGTTCACCCCAGGCCGGATTTTTTAGGACCTCGTCGAGCAGCGCCACCACGCTTTCGATATGGTTTTCCGCGACTTCGACCCTCGCCAGCCCAAACGTTTTGAGTTCGAGGAGCGCATATTCCGCCTCCCCAAGCGCAATTCCGAGCTTCTCGCGCAGCTTGTCGTCCATAGGTCAGAATCGCGCCATAGTTCTCTGGCGCCAAGAAAACCCTGCGCCGCCGAATCTCCTTACGCTGC
>JAJXZC010000819.1 GCA_021780275.1 Pseudomonadota bacterium | reverse complement strand
CATCGCGTCGGGCACAAGCGTCGTCGTGCATCTTGGCCGCTCGCCGCCATTTCGCCGGCGTGTCGCCGACGATGCGTTTGAAAACGTCGGTGAAATGCGCCTGGGCGCGAAATCCGACCATCAGAGCGATCTCAGCCAAGGCAAGGTTCGTCTGCCGCATGAGAATTTGGGCTCTTTCGACGCGGCAGGCGAGAATATAATCGTGCGGCCGGCGCCCGGTCGCTGCGCGAAATCGCGCTGCGAAATACATCGGCGATAGCCCCGCAGCCGCTGCAAGATCGGAAAGTCGCAGGCGACCTTCAATATTTTCGTTTATGTATTCGGTGACGCGCTTGAGCCGCCATTTTGACAAGGCGTCGGTTTTTGGAATCTTTGTAGGCACCACTTCGACTCATTCTACAACGTCCACGTTGATCGCGTGATCTTAGCCGCGGGCCATGATGCCTTTGTTGGCTGGCGTTGCCGTTTTGTTGATTGCGATTGCGCTATGCCAATGACGCGCGTCATGCCGGCAATGTCAGCGCACAAGGCGGCGGTATTCGCCAGGCGTCACGCCCGTTACCCGATGAAACGCGCGGGAAAAGGCCGCCTGCGACGAAAAGCGCGATCGATGCGCGACTTCAGCCAAGGGCAAATTGCTGCTCGCGAGCATTTTCATCGCGTTTTCCAGTCGACGGCGGCTCACATATTTGCGCGGCGGCAAGCCCATGAGGGCGGTGAACATTCGCGCGAAGTGGAATGTGCTCAAGGCCGCGACATCCGCTAAATCCGCGACGCTGATTTCATTTTCCAGATTTTCGTCGATGTAATCCAGCACCCGGCGTAGGCGAACATTTTCGGTGGGTTTGCGACGCGGGCTCGGAACCAAAAGCGTCGGATCCAGATAATTGTGCGACAGTTGCGCCGCGAGCATCAAAGCTGCGGTTTCCGCGAACATTCTGCCGGTCGACGTTTCCCGTGCCATCTCGGCGGCGACCGAAAGGCCGATCTGATGAATGAGCTCATCATTCAGACCGCCGCGATATTGAACCGAATGACCCAGTGGTTTCGGCAGATCGTACTGGTCGGCAAGAAGATCGAACGGCTGCGTCGGCAAATAAAGATGCAGAGTCTTGCCCATTGGCGTCGAGAGCTCGATTTCTTCATGGCAGAGCCCGGCCGGAACCAGCCAGATGGTGCCTATTGTCGGCCGTGTCCGCTCGCGCCGGCCGCCATTGGTGCGGATGACGCAGCCGTCCTTTGAGTCATGCAATGCAATGACGATCTCGACGTTTGGCTGAGTGTGCGAGGCAAGTCGGCCTGCTGGATGCGTGCGCAGTTCCGCATAGATCGATTGCCAGCCGCGATCAGCCGACGAGACCAATAATCTCGAATTTGGATATTTTCGATTGGCGTCTGCAAGCAAAATCATCGGCTTACCTCGGGTGACAAGAGCCTGCGGCGAGGAGCATATTAAATAGTACACGATTATATCGTGTACGATATAAATAGATGGGCGGAATGACGAGGTCAATAGCTTGCGATCTAATCGTGTGCGATTTATCCTCCGGTGAGACCACCCGCTCAAGGAAAATTATGTCGCATCAAGTACCTGTGCCCGACGACTTCATCTGTTTCGCGCTCTATTCGACGAGCCATGCGTTCAATCAGGTCTACAAGCCATTGCTCAAGATTTTGGGCGTCACCTACCCGCAATATCTTGTTTTGGCGGCGCTTTGGGCGTGTGACGATCAGACTGTCGGCGGGTTGGGCGATATTCTCCTGCTTGAGTCCAACACGCTCACTCCGCTTCTTAAACGGCTCGAGGGTCTGGGTCTCCTGGTTCGCCGCCGCGATCCGGACGACGAGCGGCAAGTCCGCATCCGCCTGACGAAGAAGGGCGCCGCACTCTCGGAAAAGGCCCGCGATTTTCCGGCTTGCATCGATGGCGCAACGGGGCTTGCGCCCGATGCATTAGGCAAGCTGCGGAGCACGATCTTGTCGATGCGCGCGGCCCTGCTCAAGGCTGCGTCAAAGGGATAGCTCACGCACCGCGCATCGAGCGACTGGCCCGGCGAGGTCAAATTTGCACTGCGCCGCGTATTTTGCGCAAATATAACAAATCGAAACGCCCGGTATGCTCGACTTGGCCAAGCCCCGAGCGAGGCAAACGGCCCTATTCATCGTCGACCGCATCCTGCGCTATAAGCGGAGCCGGAGCGTTGGGTCTGATGGAGTTTTAATGGCTGCGGATGCCGCCGAGGCCATATCGGAACAAGACAGCCTGAAGGCGCTCGAGGCCGGCGGCGTCGGCCTTTGGCGCTGGGACGGGGCGCCCAGCGGTTTTCGCCTGTCTGCCAGCGCCCGCGCGCTTCTCGGCGCGCCGGCGCTTGAGGTTTCCTATTCGGATTTTCTGGCGCTTCTGCACACCGACGACCAGCAGACTTTCGATCTTTCGTTCCGCCGGGCCCGCGCGGATGCGGTTTGGGAGGCGGATTTCCGCCTCGCCTCGGGCGGCAAGGATCGTTGGCGGCGCATGCGCGGCCGCGCCGACGCCGCTGCCCTCCAGGGTATTGTGATCGACATCCATGCGCCGCCGAACGAGACCACCCTGCGCCTCGCGGCGATCGCCGCTTCCTCCGACGATGCGATCATCGGCACCACGCTCGACGGCATCATCACCGACTGGAACAGCGGCGCGGAAACGATTTTCGGCTACAGGCCCGAGGAGATCGTTGGCCAATCCGTCGCGATTCTCCAGCCGGACGGTCAAAAAGAAAACGATGCCTCGACTCTCGCGCGCCTCAAGGCAGGCGAGAAGATCGACCATTTCGAGACACGCCGCCAGCGCAAGGATGGTACAATCATCGATGTTTCGCTGACCGTCTCGCCGTTGCAAGACCCGCAAGGCAAGATCGTCGGCGCTTCGAAGGTCGCCCGCGATATTACCGCGATCAAATATTCTCAGAGCGCGCTCGCCGAACGCGAGGCGCATCTGCAATCGGTCCTCGATACCGTGCCGGATGCCATGATCGTCATCGATACGGCCGGGACGATCCAATCCTTCAGCATCGCGGCCGAACGGCTCTTTGGCTACAAGGCTTCCGAGGCGCTCGGCCGCAATGTCCGCATGCTGATGCCCTCGCCTTATCACGAGCAGCACGACGCCTATCTCGAACGCTATATGCGGACAGGCGAGAGGCACATCATCGGCATTCGCCGGATTGTCGTCGGCCGTCGCAAGGACGGCGCGACCTTTCCGATCGAACTGTCGGTGGGCGAAGTGCGCTCCGGAGAGCGACGCTTCTTCACCGGCTTCGTGCGGGACTTGACCGAGCGCCAGCAGGCCGAGCGCCGGCTGCAGGAATTGCAGTCCGAGCTGATCCATATGTCCCGCTTCACCGCGCTCGGCGAAATGGCCTCGACGCTCGCGCACGAATTGAACCAGCCGCTGACGGCCATCGCCAATTATCTGAAGGGCGGCCGGCGGTTGCTAGATACCGGCCAGAGCGACGCGGTTCCCAGGGCGCGCGAGGCGTTGGAGCGCGCCGCCGAGCAGGCGCTGCGGGCGGGGCAGATCATCCGGCATTTGCGCGAATTCGTCGCCCGCGGCGAAAGCGAGCGGCAACTCGAAAATCTGCCCCGGCTGATTGAAGAGGCAAGCGCCTTGGCCCTCGTGGGCGTCAAGGAATTGGGGGTGCATACCGACTTCGCCTTCGATCCGCAGGCGGCCTTTGTTCTCGCGTCCAAGATCCAAGTACAGCAAGTTCTCCTGAATTTGATGCGCAACGCGGTCGAGGCCATGCAGGATTGCGAGCGCCGCGAATTGACAGTCTCGACCCATCGATTGGACAATGAGACGATCAGGATCGATGTGGCTGATACGGGGCCGGGCATCGCCCCAGACATCGCGGCGCAGCTCTTCCAGCCCTTTATCACGACGAAACGGCATGGCATGGGAGTCGGGCTTTCGATTTCGCGGACCATCATCGAATCGCATGGTGGCCGACTCTGGGCCGAGCCGAATCCTGGCGGGGGCACCATCTTCCGAATGACACTCAAGACTTTTGGCAATGAGGACGTCCGCGATGCCGACTAGCGCCGTAGTCCATGTCATCGACGACGACGAGGCGGTTCGGCATTCGCTGGCCTTCGTGCTGGCGACGGCCGGGCTTGCCGTGCGCGTCTATGAATCGGGGAGCGCCTTTCTGGCCGCCCGCGAGACGCTGCAGCCGGGTTGCATCGTCAGTGATGTCCGCATGCCGGGCATCGACGGCCTGCAGCTTTTGCGCAAATTGCGCGAACTCGGCGTCAATCTGCCGGTCATCATCATCACCGGCCATGCCGACGTGCCGCTGGCCGTCGAGGCGATGAAGGCCGGCGCCGCGGATTTCATCGAAAAGCCGTTCGACGACGAAGTTTTGTTGCATGCCATTCGCATCGCGCTCGACGGTTACGAAGCCGCAAGCGACCGGCGGGCGGAGCGGGTGGAAATCAGCGCCAAGCTCGATCAACTGTCCCCTCGCGAGCGCGAAGTGCTCGACGGCTTGCTCGCCGGCTATCCGAACAAGACGATTGCCTATGACCTGAAGCTGAGCCCGCGCACCGTCGAAGTGCATCGCGCCAATATCATGGCCAAGATGGGCGCAGGCAGCCTGTCGAGTCTGGTGCGGATGGCGCTGACGGCAAAAGTACTGCCGGGCGCCTAGGCCTAAATGGCGCGCAGCCGGTGCTTTGCGCTACATCAATGTTTCTCTTTCGTTTCGCATCCAATGTGTAAAATGCAATTTTAATTGGGATGCGACCATGAAAGAAGACGGGAGGGATATCGTCCTCGTCCTCGACGACGACGAGGGGGTACGCGAATCGCTCAAGTTTTCACTGGAGCTTGAGGGGTTTGCGGTGCGTGTCTGTGCGGAGGGCCGTGAGTTGCTGACGCATCCGGACCTTGAGCGGGCGCGTTGTCTCGTTCTCGATTATCGGATGCCGACGATGGACGGCTTTGAAGTGTTGGCGCATCTCGCGGCCAGGGGAAGCGGATTGCCGGTCATTCTAATTACGAGCAATGTCGATCTTTCCCTGCTGCGTCGTGCAGCTGGCGTGGGAGTCCTGCAAGTCCTCGAAAAACCATTGTCCGACAGCGCCTTGCTCGAAAATATCCACACTGCTCTCGGCCGCCCGCACTAGCGCGGACCTCCCCGTTACGTAAAATCCCCTAGGACCTAACGCAATTTCGGTCCGCGCCGCGCCCGGTTAGCCTCCCCTCAGCTTCAAAGCGGTTGAGGAGGATCACATGGGTGGGCAGCTTGCTTATAGTTTTGATCGCGTGCCGGCACCTGCGTTCATGCAAGCCAAGTTTGCCGAGGGCCATGAGGTCGGCGGCCTTGAGGCGGCGGGGACGGTTGTCAATTTCGCGCAGGACCGCGAGATTTATGCCGAAGGGGCGACCGCGATGGCCTTTTATAAAGTCGTTTCCGGTGTCGTTCGGACGTGCAAATTTCTAAGCGACGGCCGCCGCCAGATCGATGCCTTTTATCGGGCTGGCGATATTTTCGGTATCGAAGGCGACGCCGAGCACAGTCTCTCCGCCGAGGCAGTTTCCGACTGTACGCTGATCTCCTACCGCCGGCGCGGCGTCGATGCCGCGATAGCGGGTGGTACGGGCATTCAGCTTTTCGATCATCTCTTGCGCCGCGTCGCGCAGACACAGGAACATGCGCTTCTGCTTGGCCGGCGCAGCGCTTTAGAGAAAGTCGCAGCCTTTCTTGTCGATTGGGCCGACCAATCTGCGGACCGCAAGATCGTGAGTCTGGCGATGACGCGGCAGGACATCGCCGACTACCTCGGCCTTACGATCGAAACCGTCTCGCGCACGCTGTCTCAATTGGAGCGCGATCGGTTGATCGACATGCCGGTCGCACGGCAAATTCGGCTGACCAATCTCCAGGCGTTGCGCGATCTGAACGCCTGATCATATTGGGAGGCGGAAATGGATGTCATGGAGGCCATTTACGCGCGCCGGGCGGTTCGCGATTACCTCGAAACGCCCGTCCAGTTGGATGTCTTGACGCAATTGGTTGCGGCGGCGACCGCGGCGCCGAGCGCCATAAATGCTCAGCCTTGGCATTTCACGATTATTCGCGACCAGGCGCTTCTCGATCGTATCTCTGCCGCAGCCAAGACTCACATGGTGGGCCTGATCGATGGCCGGGACGGCTTGGCGCAGATGCGGCAACATTTGACCGATCCGGCCTTTCACATTTTTTATCATGCGCCCGCGCTGATCGTCATTGCCGCGAAATTCGGTGATTGGGCTATCGAAGATGCGAGCCTCGCAGCCGAGAATCTGATGTTGGCCGCTTGCGCCCAGGGGCTCGGAACATGCTGGATCGGTTTTGCCCAGCGATGGCTGGAGACGGAGGAGGGCAGGCGTGGCATCGAGTTGGCCTCGGGCTTCCAGGCCGTCGCGCCGATCATTGTCGGGCACCCGCGCGCGCCGGTGCCCGCAGTGCCGCGTAAGCCGCCGCTGATCAAGTGGCTCGATTAGAGCGGCCAAAACGGCGATCGCTCCAGCCCTTCGGCAACGGCGCTTTGCTCAAGGCGATTCGACGGTCGCCGCCGCTGGTGCCGCCTTTGCGACGCTCTTGCGGTAATTCTCGACATAGAGTTCGAGCAGACCCCAACCGTAATTACGGACGACATCGTTCAAGGCGCGCGCCTGCGCAACAATCCGATCGCTCTCTTCGTGCAATTGCCGGCAATAGCCGCAAGCGGCGGCGCTCGGCTCCTCGCCCGGCTTCGGCAGAAGAAAGGCTTTGAATGCCTGATGCGCGCTAAGCTGAAGCAATTCAGTTTGGCTTTCGAAAATCCCGCGTAGCGTCTTGCTCGTCAGGTCGTTGAGGTCGGAGAAGAATTTCGTCGTCTGTTTCTGCGTCTCCAGCAGGTGGAAGGGAAGATCGGCGCGAAAAGCCGATAGGTCGGTCGTGATTTTTGTCGGGTCAACCATGTCGTCCTCCAGATTCAGCTTTCTTTTACAAGAAAGACACGAACGCCTGATACAGGGTTTGACCTCGATCAATTCTTTCGTTGTGCGCTGCATTTATTGATCCCGCATCAAAATCTTGGAGCGATTCCGATGCCGGACGTCATCGATCTCGTCGAAAAAAGAAGCGATGTTGCGAATGCCGGACAGGCCGCCCATTCTCCCGCTTCAGTTTCGCAACCGGAAACCGAAACGCCGGACGTTTCCAGCAGCGGCAGAGAAGATCACCTCGACCGTTTGCTGCATGCCCGCGAAGCACCGCTGA
Source organism: Pseudomonadota bacterium (assembly GCA_021780275.1). The sequence goes on along the minus strand of JAJXZC010000819.1, from coordinate 330 downwards.
CGTCCTCGCTTTCGACGATATCGCTGCTTCTCGCCTATCTCGATTGGGCGTTGCATCTTGCCAATGCGCCGGGACGCCGCGTCGCGCTTGCCCAAGACGCGGCGCATAAATGGATGCAGCTTTTCACACCATCGCAGTGGGATAGTCCGGCGGCGACAGACCATCGTTTCAGCGACGAGAGCTGGCGGCATATGCCGTTCAATTATTTTGCCGAGGCAGCGGTGCTGGCAGGGGAATGGTGGGCTGCCGCGACCGCAAACCTGCCGGGCGTATCGAACTCGCATCGCAACATCGTGGCCTTTGGAGCGAGGCAGGTTCTCGACCTTCTCT